>JANJTH010000865.1 GCA_024711205.1 Planctomycetota bacterium
GGCGCCCCGCGCGGCGGCACCGGGCGCCGCTTCGACTGGGCGCTGGCGCGCGCGCACCCCGCGCGCGCCGACCTCGTCGTCGCGGGCGGGATCACGCCCGAGGCCGCGGCCGAGGCCGACGCGCTCGGCGCCTGGGCGCTCGACGTGAGCTCCGGCGTCGAGGCCACCCCGGGCCGCAAGGACCCGGCCCGCCTCGCGGCCCTGTTCGCGGCGCTCCGGGGCCGCGGCCGATCCGGAGCGCCCCCACCCTGAGGGCCCGGTACCCGCGGGGCGCCCGTGCGCGGGCGCCGCCGCCTGCGGTAGGGAGCCCCTCTCGCCGCCAGGCATGGCATGTTCCCCTCGGGAGGTCTCCATGCCGCGCCCTCGCCTCCGCGCCCGTGTCGCGCGCGCCCTCGTCGAGGGTGTGTTCCGGAGCCCCGTGGGCCCCGCCCTCGCGCGCACCATCAGCTACATGGCCCGCACCGGCGCCGGCACCGACGCTTGCCTCGCACGCGGTGCGCTGCCGCTGCCCGTGCACTTCGAGTCCCCGGTCCCCGACCTCGACGACCTCGACGCCCGCGACGTGTGGTCGCGGCGGAGCGACGTTCCCGGCGTCGACCTGCGCCTCGAGGCCCAGCTCGCGCTCCTCGCCCGCCTGGGGGCGCGCTTCGGCCACGAGTGCCGGTGGCCCCACCGGAGCGACGACCCCGCGGCCTTCCACCTCGAGAACCCGAGCTTCTCGTTCGGCTGCGCCGCCGCCGCCCACGCGCTCCTGCGGGACCTGCGCCCCCGGCGCGTCGTCGAGGTCGGCTCCGGCCTGTCCTCGCGCGTCCTCGCCGCGGCGCTACGCCGCAACGCCGCCGAGGGCGCCGCGCCAGCGGACTACACGGTCGTCGACCCCTATCCGGCCCCGGGCCTCGCGTCGCTCCCGGGTCTGACCAGGGTCCGGGCCGTGCGTGCCGAGGACTGCCCGCGCGCGGTGTTCGACGCGCTCGAGGCCGACGACGTCCTGTTCGTCGACTCGAGCCACGTCGTGCGGATCGGCGGCGACGTGAACCGCCTCCTGCTCGACGTGATCCCCGCGCTCGCGCCGGGCGTCGTCGTGCACGTCCACGACGTGCCCCTCCCCTTCGAGTACCCGCGCGTCTACTACCGCTCGCCGACCGCTCGCGTCCTCTGGACCGAGTCCTACCTCCTGCAGGCGTTCCTCGCCTGGAACGCCGAATTCGAGGTGCTCCTGGGGCTCGCGCTCCTCATGACCGAGCACCTGCCCGCCTTCCAGGCGGCGTTCCCGGCCCACGCGGACACGCCGCCCGAGGCCGTGAGCGGGAGCTTCTGGTTCCGCCGCAAGCCGGGGCCGCGGTGACGGCCAGCCCCGGCCCGCCGGGCCGCGTCAGATCGACTTGAACGTCCCGCCCGTGAGGTTCGCGAGCTCGCGCACGAAGCCGCTCAGGATCGCGAGCCACTCGGGCTCGGTCGGGAGCGTCACGGGGCGCGGGCCCCACTTGCCGTGCCACACGCCCGGGCCGTCCATGCCGAACGTGTTGATCTTGACCCCGCGGAAGCGGTTCTCCCGCTTCACCCACTCGAGGATCTTCCGCACCTCGGCCTGGGCGAACTGGCGCATCTGCTCGCCCGGGTTCCCGAGCTTCTTCATGGGCGCGCCGTCCGTCAGCAGGTAGATCGTGTCGACCGCCGGGTCGGCGAAGGCGAGCTTGAGCGCGTCGTCCGTGTGCGTGCCGCCGTCGTCGCGGAGCCCCGAGACGAACTCGACCGCCTGGGCCTTGTTCTGCGGCGTCGCCTCGACGACGGCCGGCTTCCAGGCCTTGTTCGAGTCCGAGAACGCGATCACGTTGAAGCGCTGCGCCGGCCCGAGCGCCTGGATCGCCGCGATCGTCTGGGCCTTCGCCCGCTCGATCCGCTTCCGCGCCTTGACCGCCGGGGTGTCCGGGTCGAGCTTCGCGTACTGCTCGTCGGTCTGCGTGTCCTCGGGCCCGCGGTCGGTCATCGTCATGCTGCCCGACACGTCGAGCACGAACACGAGCCGATTCGACTCGATCGTCGACTCGAAGAAGGTCGGCGCCTGCTCCTGCGGGCCGCGCTCGCGCGTGGCCGCCTCCTTGGCCTCGCCGCGCTTGTTCGGGTCCCAGGAGGCCTCGTTGCTGGACCACCAGCCCTGCCAGCGCTCCTGGGTCATGAAGTCCTCGCCCGTCAGGTCGACGAGGGCCTGGCGCACCTTCTGGTACTCCCAGCCGCCCTGCTTCTCGACCCGGCCCAGGTGGGCCACGAGCGCCGTCACGACCCGCTTGTCGGGCTTGCGCGCGGCCGCCTCGACGCAGGCGTTCACGACCGCCGGCGCGGTCCCGCGCGCGACCTGGCCCGCCACGGGCGGGATCGTGGCCGGGTGGTCGATCGCCGCGAAGGCGCGCGCCACGACGACCTGCCCCTTCCAGACGTCGTCGGCGCGCTTGCCGCCGGCCGGGCGCCGCCGCCCGCCGGGCTCGTCCACGACCCCTTGCCCGAGGACCTCGGCGAGGGCCCCGATCGCCTCGTCCGAGCGGAGCGCCGCGAGCTCGCGGCTGGCCTGCTCGAACACGTCGGGGTTGCCGAACGAGACCGCGAAGCCGAGCAGGGCCTGCGCGGCGTCCGCGTCGTCGGCCTCGCGCACGCGGACGAGCAGCTCGCCCGCCGCGTCGCGCAGCTCGCGGACCTTGCCCTCGGCCCGCTGCTTGTCGGCCTCCTGCATGCGCGCCGCCGCGAAGACCTGGTCGAGCTCCTGCTCGGCCTTCGCGAGCGCCTGCTCGACCTGCTGCAGGCGCTTGACGTTCTTCTTCAGGTCCTTGCGGGCCTGCTTCGCCGCGTCGTCGGACCAGCCGAGCGAGGGCAGGCCCGCGAGGCAAGCGGCGAGCGCGAGGAGGCCCGCGGGGGCGAGGGCACGTGGACGCATGGCTGCATCTCCGGGTTGGCCCCGGCGCCGCGGCCGGGGCGGTGTTCGTCGCCGGGCGTCGGCCCGCGGCTAGCCGCCGTTGCGCGCGCGCGCCTCCCAGTAGCGGAGCTCCTCCCAGCCCGCGTTCGTCGCGCGGCAGTGGAGCCACAGGAGCACGATCGCCTCGCGCACGTAGTCGCGGCCGACGAGCTTCGTGACGCGCCCGCCCCGGCGAGCCCGCCGGCGCAGCTCGCCCGTGAGCATGCGGCGCAGCGTCAGGAGCGTGCGCTTCATCTGGTCGCGGTCCCGCCGCGCCAGGCTGTGCCGGCGCGCGAGCGGGAGGAGGAGCTCGTCGGCGAGCTCCTCGCTCGAGCGCCAGGCCCCGCGCCGCCGCCCCTGCTGGGCCTGCCGCGCGATCGCCTCGTCGAGGTGGTCGAGCACGAGGGGGCCGAACAGGACCGCGAGCTGCGCGGACTGCGAGAGCGGGACCCCGCGCGCCAGCATGCGGTCGAGCCCGTCGAGCCAGCCGAGCAGGAGCGCCCGGCGGTCGACGTCGGGCGCCAGCGCCGGCCGCCCGTCGTCCGCGTCCTCGCCGCCGTCCTCGCCCGGCCGGTCCAGGGCCGGCGCCGGGGCCTCGGCCACCGGCGGCCTGCGGCTCGGCTCCGGCCGGGCGTCGCGGCGCCCTCCCCGCCGCCCGTCCCCGCGCCGACGGGACCGCCGCGCGACCCGCGCGGCCGGCGCCTCGTCGACGTCGTCGGGGAAGGAGGCGACGACCTGCTCGAGCCGCCCGTTCCAGCGGAGCATCTTGAGCGCGGCGCGCGCGCGCGCGCGCTCGCTCGGGAGCCCCACGCGGTCCCCGTTGCCCGTGACCTCGAGCAGCGCGTCCCGGGCGAACGCGGCCGCCTCGAACACCCCGTCCATGAGGTAGAGGTGCGGGTCCTCGACCCAGTCGTTCGCGCCCTCGAGCGGCGGGCGCTCCCACGTCACGCGCAGGAAGGCGTCCACGAGGCGCTCGTCGGGCTCCCAGGGGTCGTGCGGGTAGTAGGCGAGGCCCGTCGCGCCGAGCTCGCGGGCAGGGCCCCAGCTCGGGTCGGGGCCCGCCGGCACGGGGGCTGCATCCGCAGCCGCCGGCGCCTCGGGGGGGGCCACCTCCGGGGGCGTCGCCCACTCGATCGCGACGGGCGGCGCCGACGCCTGCGCCTCGGGCGTCGCCGCCGCGAGCGCCGCGGTCGGGTCGGTGATCGGGTCCGGCGACGCGGTCGTCGGCTGGCCGTCCCCCAGCGCCCAGGCCTCCGGGCCGGCGTCCCCGGCGTGGGCGGCGCGCGCGAGCGAGAGGACCTCGTCGGAGGCGTCCCCCTCGAAGGCCGCCCCACCCTCCCCGTTCGCCGGGACCTCCCCGGCGGAGTCCTCCACGTCGTCGTCGGCGTCTTCCTCGTCCTCGCCGTCGTCCTCGTCGTCCTCGGCCTCGCCGGCGTCCTCGTCCTCGGCCTCGTCCTCGGCCTCGTCCTCGGCCTCGTCCTCGCCGTCGTCCTCGGCCCCGCCGGCGTCCTCGGCCTCGGCGTCGGCGTCGACCTCGCCGCCAGCGTCGTCGGTGTCGCCCCCGACCCGGGCATCGCCGGCGGCGTCCGGCACGGCCCCGGACGCCGGCGCGGCGTCGCCTTCCGGCAAGGGCCGGGGCGCAGGGGCCGCGGCGAGCCAGGCGTGGATCTCGGGGAGGAACCCGGCGGCGAGGTCCGTGTCGAGGAGCAGCTCGACGCACCGGCGGGCGTAGCCGCCCTTGAGGATCTTGAGCACCTCCTCGAACAGGCGCCGGTGCGAGCAGGCCTCGATCAGGCCGCGGTGCCGCTCGATCGCGGCCCGCGCGCGCTCCTCGAAGGTGAACCCGAGCTTCGCCGCGAACCGCGCGGCCCGGATCATGCGCACGGGGTCCTCGACGAAGGCGACGTCGGGGTCCCGGATCGCGCTGATCAGGCGCCGCTCGATGTCCTCGAGCCCCGTCGTGTAGTCGATCAGCTCGCGGCGGTCGGGGTCGTAGAACAGGGCGTTGATCGTGAAGTCACGCCTGCGCGCGTCCTGCTCGGGGTCGCCGAACATGTTGTTCGGGTCGTCCTCCGGCGGGGGACGGCGGTCGCGCCGGCGCCGCGACCGCCGACGGCCCCAGCCGCGCTCGTCGTCGCCGCCGGCCTCGTCGTCCCCGTCCTCGAGGTGCGTGGCGGCCCCGTCGGGCGCCTCGCCCTCCTCGACGGCCTCGCCCTCCTCGACGGCCTCGCCCTCCTCGACGGCCTCGCCCTCCTCGACGGCCTCGACGTCCTCGACGTCCTCGACGGCCTCGACGTCCTCGACGGCCTCGACGGCCTCGACGTCCGGCTCGGGTCGGGCGTCCGCCTCCGGCTCTTCGAGCGCGGGGGTCGAGGCGTCGCCTTCGCCGGGGGCGACGGCCCCCTCCTCGAGGAACTGGCCGGGGTCGGCGCGGAAGGTCGAGACCTCGACCACGTTGTCGCCGAAGATCACGTGGACGAGCCGGAACCGCCGCCCGATCACGCGGCTGTTCGCGAACATGCGACGCATCTGCCGGGGCCGCGCCGACGTGATCACGTCGAAGTCCTTGGGCTCGACCCCGCTCAGGAGGTCGCGGACGCAGCCACCGACGAGGTAGGCGAGGTGCCCGTGCCGGCGCAGGCGGCGGATCACCTTGAGGGCGTCGGGGTCGATCAGCCGCTCGTCGATCCGGTCCGTCTCGACGATCCGCGGGTTGCCGACCAGTTGCGGCGGCGCGGCCGCGGGTTCGCTCGTGGGTTCGTTCATCGGGGGTCTCGGGCCCGGCGGCTCCTGGCGGCTCGCCCCGCGCGGCGGGCACGGAGTCCCGCGCACGCCGGCGACGCGAGGGCGACACGTTACCACCCGACCCGCCGCAGGAGGCCCCCTGCCGCGCGCATCGGGCCCCGCCCCGGCATCGGGCCGGCTACACTCTCGGACCAGGAGTGACCGTGGCGAGCCCTGCCGACCGCCTGCTCGTCGAGCTGGCGGTCAAGAACCACCTGATCTCGCAGGCGGAGGCCGACGGCGTGCTCGCCGAGCTCGCGCAACGCCCGGGGGTCGCCGCCGCCGCGCTGCTCGTCGACAAGAAGCTCCTCAAGGAGCGCCACGTCGAGTCCCTCCAGCGCAAGGCCGAGAAGGTCCTCGCCGAGCAGCAGCAGGCGGCGGCCCAGCCGGCGCTCGGCCTGAGCTCCGACGACGCCACGTTCGTCGCCCCGGACCCGGCCGCGAGCCCGCTGGCCTCGAGCGACGGCGGGCTCATCCTGTTCGGCCAGCTCGCGATCAAGCACGGGTTCCTCGCCGAGGCCGACCTCGAGCGGGCGCTGCGGCTCCAGGAGCAGCTCAAGGCGCAGGGCACGCCCATGCGCACGGGCGAGATCCTCGTGCGCGCGAAGCGCATGACCACCGAGCAGGTCCACGAGGTGCTCCGCTTCCAGGAGAAGTGGGTCGCCGCGTGCGCCGTCTGCAACCGCCGCTACAACGTCCACGGGACGTCGGGCCAGGAGCTCCGCTGCCCGCAGTGCGGCGGGCCGGTCGGCGCCTCCGCCTCGGGGGTCAGCGTGGGCGGCACGCTCGGCGGCGGCGGCGGCGGACAGCCGACCGTGGCGGGCGCGCCGAACGTCCTCCCCAACGGCCGCCTCGCGCCGACCGCGGACGACCCCGCCGGGCTGCTCGGGCTCGAGTGGAAGGGCTACCGCGTCGAGAAGGTCCTCGGCAAGGGCGGCATGGGCGCCGTCTACAAGGCGGTCCAGACCTCGCTCCGCCGCCCCGTCGCGCTCAAGGTGATGCTGCGCGGGGCCGGCGCCGCCGCCCCGGGCGAGCGCGAGCGGTTCGAGCGCGAGGCGAAGCTCGTGGGCGGCCTGCGCCACCCGAACATCGTGCCCGTCTTCACGGCCGAGTGGGACGACGAGCTGGCCTGGTTCACGATGGAGCTCGTCGCGGGCAAGGACTTCAAGGCCGTGCTCCGCTCGGGCGCCTCGCCGATCCGCAAGGGCGCGGAGGTCGTCGTGAAGGCGGCCCGCGCCATGGACTTCGCGCATCAGCGCGGGGTGATCCACCGCGACCTCAAGCCGCAGAACATCATGGTCGACGACGAGTCGGGCGAGCCGAAGATCCTCGACTTCGGCCTCGCCAAGAACATCGCGGGCGACAAGTCCGTCGAGCAGCTCACGCAGATGGGCGCGTTCCTCGGCACGCCGGCCTACATGGCGCCCGAGCAGGCGGGCGGCGACCCGAACGCGATCGACCACCGCGCGGACGTCTACGCGCTCGGCGCGATCCTCTACGAGGTCCTCACGGGGCGGCCCCCCTTCACCGGGAAGAAGGCGATCCAGGTGATCCGGCAGGTGCTCAAGGAGGACCCCGTCCCCTGCCGCGAGGTCTTCCCGCAGGCCCCGGCCGAGCTCGAGGCGGTCGCGATGAAGGCGCTCCGGAAGGACCCCGACGAGCGCTACCAGTCCGCGGGCGAGCTCGCCGACGCGATCGAGGCCGTGATCGGCAAGGTGAGCCGCTCGCTCGGCACACCGCCCGAGCTGGCCGAGGGCGGCGGCGCCAGCGGTGCGGGGCGGACCGGCGCCTCGCCCGGGGCCTCGACCCAGCGCCGCAAGGGGTTCCTGAGCCGCCTGTTCGGGGGCGGCGCCGACGAGGGCGCGACGTGAGCCTCCGGAGCTGGCTGCTCGCGCGCGGGAGCGCGCCCTTCGAGCTGCGCTACGGCGTCGACGTCACGATCGGCCGCGGCCACACGTGCGAGCTGAGCCTCTACTCGTCCATGCTCTCGCGGGAGCACGCGCGGGTCCGGTGGGAGAACGGGCGCCCGGTCCTGTTCGACCTCGACTCGCTGAACGGCACGTTCGTCGGGCTCGACAAGGTGGCCCGGCACACGCTCTCGGACGGGGACGTCGTCCGCCTGGGGGACATCTCGCTCCTCTACCGCGTCTCGCACGACGCCCCCGCGGCGCTCGCCGACGACGAGGAGCCGTCGCCGACCCCGTCCCCGGTCGCCGCGGCCGCCGCCGAGGAGGCCGAGGAGGCCGAGCCGACGAACGAGACGCGGATCTACTCGCGCACCGCGGTCCTCCACCAGCGCGTGTTCGACTACGACGAGCTGGGCTGGCTCGTCGAGCGCGCGGAGCCCTGGGCCGACGCGCTCCGCCACGAGGCGCTCGTCGGGGCGGACCTCGGGCGGTGGTTCGACGCGATCGGCCGGGACGAGGCCGTCCTGTGGAGCCTGCTCGGGCTGGGCGTCCTGCGGCCCCGCGACTGGCGCGTGGCGCTGCGGGGCATGTCGCCCGCGCAGGTCGTGCAGGCCTGCCAGGTCACGCGCCGCGCGGAGAAGCTCCGGGCCCGGCTCGAGGGCCACCAGGTCGTGTGGAACGAGATGGCCGCCCTGCGCTATCAGGTGCGCCAGGGGCCGGTGTTCAAGCCGCTGCGCCAGGTCGCGCGGGCCTACCGACCCGGGGTCGGGCTCGACGAGTTGACCCCGGGCCGCCTCGCGCTCGAGCTCGAGCAGATCTACGCGCCGGAGCTCGCCGGCGCGCCGCTCGAGGGCGAGCTCCGGCGCCTGCAGGTCCTGGGCGTCCTGGCCCCCACCCCGGGCCGCGGCGCGGAGGCCTGGTTCGCCCTCGACTGGGGCGACGGCACGGTGGAGCTGTCCCGGCGCGGCCGCGCCATGCTCGAGGGCTTCCGCCTCGAGGAGTGAGAGCCCTTGAAGAAGTCCTCGGCGAAGGCCGCCGCGAAGCAAGCGGCGTCGCCTGCGAGGCGGGAGCAACTCGAGCACTCCTGGAGGGACTGTGAGTTGCGACCCACGAAGCAGGCGGCGTCGATGGCGAGCGGGGCCGAGCCGGTGATTTCTTCAAGGGCTCCGAGGCGCCTCGACCGCCTCGCCGCCCCCGGTCAGTCGCCCAGCCAGGGCCGGACCCGCTCGCGGAGCCGCTCGAGCGGGTAGCCGCCCACGAGCTCGAGCACGACCCGCCCGCCCGCGACGAGGGCGAGGTGGGGGACGCCGCGGACCCGGAACGCCTCCGTCGTGCGCGGGTTGCCGTCGACGTCGAGCCGGCCGACCTTGGCCCGCGGCCCGAGCTCCGTGGCGAGCCGGGTGAGCGCACGGGCCTGGGTCCGGCAGGGCACGCAGTGCTCGGCCCAGAAGTCGACGAGCACCGGAACGGCCGCGCCCAGCACCTCCTCGTCGAAATTCGCGTCCGTGAACGTCGCGACCTCCACGCGCCCTCCCCCCTGCGACCGGCGCCCGCCTCGACCGGGAGGTCCTGCGGGTCGTCGACGCGCGCACAGCCTAGCCGTGACCACCGACAAGTCGCCGAGGGCCAGGTCGTTGCGCCATCGTGTCGGCCCCCGGGCCGGCCATCCCGGGGGCCCAGGCCGCCCGCGGCCCACGCTGTGGCCTCGGCGCGGCGCGGCGCGCGCCGTCGCGAACGAGCTCCGGGCAGGGGGCTCGGCGTCAGGGGTCGTGGCCGGTCATGCCCCTGTAGACGCGCGCGATCGCCTGGCGGACGGCGGGCGTCGGGTCGGTCCGCGCGACCTCGCGCAGGCGCGGGAGGTGCGCGTTGAGGCCGGGCTTGGCCACCTCGCTCCGCCCGAGCTCGTCCAGCTTCTCGGCGGCCGTCCGGCGGAGGTTCACGTCCGGCTCCGCGAGGGCCTCGACGAGCGCCGAGGCCGCCCCCGACGTGCCGAGCGCGGCGAGCGCCTGGATCGCGACGAACCGCTCGCTCGGCGACCGGGTGTGGGCGAGGCGCGGCTGGAGCTGCTGGATCGACTCCGTGGGGGGGATGCGCTGGAGCGCCGAGCGCAGCTCCGTCGCCAGCGCGGGGTCGATCCCGCGCCGGCAGAGCTCGACCGCGATCGGCCAGGTCGTGGCGGGCTCCGCCAGCTTCGTGAGCGCGATCGCCGCCTTGATCCGCACCGCGCCCGAGGCGTCGCGGAGGGGCTGCCGCGCCAGGCGCTCCGCGGCCGGCGGGGTCCCCGCGGCCGCGAGCAGCTCGACGGCGAGCACGCGGTACGCCTCGTCCTCGTGCCTGGACAGCGCGGCCACGCCGTCGGGGCTCTCGGTGACGAAGCCGACGAGCAGCGCCTGGCCCTCGCCGCGCGCCCACTCGACACCGTTCCCGACGACGAGGCGCGTGGCCGCGTCCGGCGGGGCGAACCCCGTCTTGACCATCGAGCGCAGCACGAGCAGGTCCGGGGTGTCGCGGTCGAGCCAGCGCGCGAGCGCGGCCGAGCGCCCCTCCGCGCCGTCGCCCGGGCGGGCGAGCACCTCGACCAGCGTCCGCCACACGTCCCCCTTCGCCCAGTCGAGCGCGGCCGCGACCTGCTGGTCGGGCGGAGGGTTGCTGCGGACCGCGGCGAGGAGGGCCGGGACGACGGGCTCGGCCGGCTCCTCGTGCCGCTTCGCCTCGACGAGGCGCCGCAGCAGCTCGAGCCGCGCGCCGGGGGCCTCCGCGAACCCGCGCCGCGACCAGAGCTCGAGCGCGGCGGCCCGCGTCCCGCCGCTCGGCGAGCCGACCACCAGCAGCTCGAGCTCGCCCCGGAGCTCCTCGCCGAGCCCGTCCAGCGCCCGCGTGAGGTACTGCTCGTGGAGGCCCTCGGCATCGAGCGGGTCCTCGAGCTCGAGCCGCAGGAGCTCCTTCGGGGAGGCCTGCTCGCGGAGCACGAGCCGGTGGTCGACCTCCGCCTCCTTCGGGAACCAGGTCTCCCACTCGAAGTAGTGGGGCACGAAGGGGCGGACGAAGAACTCGATCACGACGTAGGCGACGCCGACGAACGCCGCCAGCTTGAGGAGGCCGACCAGGAACCGCCGGGCGGGCCGCTGCCGCGCGGCCGAAAGATCGACCCGCTCGGGCTCGCGGCGCTCGACGTTCTGGATCGCCATCTGGAGGGCCGTCCGCGAGGTCGGCTTGAAGCCCTCGTCGGGCGCGGACGGCGGGGGCTCGTCGACGGTCGCCTCGTCGTCCTGGCCCCCACGCGGCGTCACCGGCGGATCCTGGCGCTGGGTGGCGAGGTCGCGCGCGCCGGCGCCCGAGAACACCTGGTCCCAGGCGTCGTCGTCGCCGCCGTCGGCCGTGCTCGAGAAGCGCGTCGTCGTGGTGCGCAGCGGCTCGGGCTCGAGGCGGCGCGTCACGGGCTCGACCGCCCCCCGGACGTCCGTGGCGCGGCCGAGCTGCCGCGTCGGCGCCTCGAACTCCGGCGCCTCGTCCGTGAACCGCGCCCCGCGCCGCCCCGTGGTGCGCGCGCCGGGCCCCGGAGGCTCGGGCTCGGGGTCCTTGACCTCCTCCCACGAGCCGTCGCCCTCGGCGACGCGCTCGAGGGCCGGCCCGTCCCGCCCGCGCGCCTCCTGCACGAGCCCGATCAGCAGGTGGAGCTGGTTCGGGCTGGGGTCCCGGACCGGGGAGCTCCAGCTCGTGAAGACGGCGAGCGCGCGCTGGGCCTCCAGGTAGGCGAAGCACACGCCGGCCCGGACGCGGTTCAGGTGGTCCATGGCGAGCGAGAGCTCGGGCGAGAAGTCGTCGACGGGGTAGCAGATCAGGCCCTCGACGCGGACCATGCGCTCGGTCTCGTCGACGCGGACCGAGAGGCGCTGCCCGTCCAGGCCGTCGTCGACGGTCAGCCCCCCGCGGTCCTGCTCGACGTGGAGGCCGAGCGCCTCGAGCCCACGCGCGACCGTCGCCTTGAGGGAGCTCATCGCGCCTCGCTCACTTGAGCGCCTTCAGCGTGTCGCGCACGAAGCGCCACGACTGCCCGGCCTGCACGCGCTGGAGCGGGTCCGCGAAGATCGCGCGCTGCGCGCACAGGCTGGTCAGCGCCTGCCGCAGGTCGCGCGCGTGGAGCGCCGGCGACGCGTCGAGGTTCGGGAGCACGTCGGCCCGCACGAAGACGGCGCGCCGACCGTCCGGCTCCTCCCCCACGTAGAAGCGGCAGCCGGAGACCTCCTGGCAGAGGAAGTTCAGCGCGTGGCGCAGCTCCTCGTGGGGCGGTCCGTCGAGCGGGAGCAGCTTGCCCTCGAGCGCCAGGATCCCCTGCGCGCCCGGGAAGAAGAACCGGAGCGGGATCGGCTCGTAGGACGCGCTCGGCGTGAACTCGCCCCGGAGGTCCTTGCGCGGGTCCTCCCGCGCGTCGAGCTTGAGCTCCCGGAGGACCTGCCGCAGCTCGCCCGCCAGCTTGGCGGCGTCGCCCGCGTGTCGCGCGACGTCGGGAACGAACCGACCTGCCACGGCCTCGACCCCTTCCCGGAGCGCGCCAGGTTACCCAGGGGCGCGGACGGGCGCCAGCCGCCCATGCGCGCACGCCCGACGAGTGTTAGGATCCTCGCCGATCGCGGAGGCTGCCCTGGCGCAGGTCGCTCTGGACGGGATCAAGGTCGAGGTCGCCCACGGTCTCGCCCCGGAGGCGCTCGCGCCCGAGCTCCGGCGCTTCGCCGAGGAGCTCGCGAACGAGCGCTTCCGTGAGTGGGGCGTCGCGATCGAGCCGCGCGGCGAGACGGGGCTCCACCTCGCGGGCGGCCGCGAGGGGACCTACTTCGAGGCCGACATCCAGGCCTTCGCCGCGCGGGTCACGGTGGACATCCGCGGGCGCGTCGAGCTCGGCCTCCTCAAGCTGAAGCTCGCCGGGGGCGCCGAGGGCGTCCGACGCCGGGTCGGCGACCAGATCCGCGACGCCCTGCGGCGGCACCTGACGTGACCGCGGCCGGCGAGCGCGACAAGCTGCTCCTGCAGATCGGCGTGCAGCAGCGCCTGTTCTCGCAGTCCGCCGCCGACGACGCCGCGCGCGAGGCCGACGGGCGCCCGCTCGCCCAGGTGCTCGTCGAGCGCGGCGACCTCGGCGCCGAGCAGGCCCGCGGGCTCGAGCGCGCGGTCACCTACCGGCTCGGGCGCGACGAGGACAAGCGGATCGCGCAGATCATCATCGACAGCGGCTACGCGCCCGAGAAGCGGGTCGAGGACGCCATGCGCCGGCAGAAGGACTTCTACGCCAAGACCGGCGAGCTCCTGCGCCTCGCCACGCTGCTCCTCGAGGACGGCGCGATCAGCGACTCGCAGCAGATCGCCGCCTACAAGCTGTTCAAGATCGAGCAAGCCGTCCGGCGCGCGTGACCCGCGACGTCGCGCTCGTCACCTGCCGGCCGCTCCCCGACCCCGACGAGGACGAGGAGGCGCTCCTCGCGGCGCTCGCCGCCCGCGGGCTCGCGCCGCGGCTCGTCGTGTGGCACGAGGAGCCGCCCCCGCGCGGCGCGCTCACGCTCCTGCGCTCGCCCTGGGACTACGCGCGCGACCGGGACGGCTTCCTGGCCTGGTGCGCGCGCGCGTCCGCCCTCGCGAACCCGCTCGCGACGGTCCGCTGGAGCACGCACAAGGGCTACCTGCTCGACCTCGCGGCGGCGGGGGTCCCGATCGTGCCGACCGTCCTCCTCCGGCGGGGCAAGGGCGCGGGCCTGGCGGCCGCGTGCGCGGCGCTCGGCTGGGACGACGTCGTCGTGAAGCCCGCCGTGGGCGCGGGCTCGCGGGGGGCGCGGCGCCTCGCGCCCGCGGACGGCCAGGGCCACCTCGACGCCCTGCTCGCCCGCGGCGACGCGCTCGTGCAGCCCTGGCAGGCCTCGCTCGCGGCCGAGGGCGAGCGCGACGTCGTCGTCCTCGCGGGCGAGCCCAGCCACGTCGTGGTCAAGGCGGGCCGGCTCGACGGCGACCCGTTCGTGGCCTCGCCGGCGCGGGCGGTCGAGCCCGCGGAGGCGGCGGCGGCGCTGCGCGCGCTCGCCGTCGCGCGGGCGATCACCGGGGACGAGGGGCTGCTCTACGGACGCGTCGACCTGGCGCGCGACGCCGGCGGGACGCTCCGCGTGGTCGAGCTCGAGCTCGTCGAGCCGGCGCTGTTCCTCGTCCGGCACCCGCCGGCCCTCGCCGCCTTCGCGGACGCGATCGCCGCCCGGGCGGCCGCCCTGCCGGCGGAGGAGGCGGCGCCGGCGCCCCGGTCCTCGGGCCGCGGATCGGCGGCGCCGCACGACCCGGGCGAGGGGACCCTCGGCGCGCGCTGCCCGCGTTGCCCCGAGGAGCCCCTCGCGCTCGTCCGGCGGGCGGGGCAGGTGATCGAGGCCTGCGGCGCGTGCGGCGGGCTGTGGTTCGACCCGGGCGAGCTCACGGCGCTCCTCGGGGTCCACCGCCCGCTCGACGCGCAGCCGGTCGCGCGCCGCGGCCTGCGCTGCCCGCGCTGCGCCGGCGACCTCGAGGAGGTCCTGTTCCCCGGGACGGCGGGGGGCGGGGAGCGCGGCCCGCCCCGCCAGGGGCTGCGCAGGCTCGCCGAGGCGTCGGGGGCCGCGGGCGAGGCCGCGTGGGACGGGGGGCTCGGGCAGGTCGTCGGCGCGGCGGCCAGCCGGCGCGCGCTCGAGCTCGTGACCGAGGCGGAGGAGGCGCGCCGCCCGCGCGTCGCCTGCCCGCGCTGCGGCGGGCGGCTCGTCGGGTTCCGGCGCGAGGGGCAGGCGCTCGAGCGCTGCGAGGGCTGCCGCGGGCTGTGGTTCGACCCGGGCGAGCTCTCGGCCGTGGTCGGCGTGCACCGCAAGCTCGACCTCGAGGCCGGGCGCCCGGCCGGGCTGACCTGCCTGGCCTGCGGCGCCGCGCTGCGGACGACCGCGTTCCCGGGCACCGAGGTCGAGCTCTCGGGCTGCCCCGCCTGCCAGGGCGTGTGGCTCGACGGCGACCGCCTCGAGGCGCTCGCGGCCGCGCTGCGCCCGCTCACGGGCGACGCCGCGCCGACGCTCCAGGAGCGCGCCGCCGCGCTCGCCGTCGAGCGCGACGTGCTGCTCGACGTCGCCCGCGCGCCGTCCTGCCCCGCCTGCGCGATCGACCTCGAGCCGGGGACGGTCGCGCGCGGCGTGAAGAACGAGCGCTGCCCCGGCTGCGAGGGCCGCTGGTTCGACGCGGGGCAGCTCTCGCTCGCGCTCGGCGTCGTGCGGAAGGTCTCGCTCAAGGGGGCCTCGCCGGCCGACGCGCGCTGCCCGCGCTGCCCCGACCAGGCCCTCGTCGCCGTCGACTACCCGGGCACCGGCGTCGCGCACCAGGTGTGCCCCGACTGCCGCGGCGCCTGGCTCCCCTCCGGGGCCTGGGACGGGCTCACGGCGGCGATCGGCGGGGCGGGCTAGCGCACGGGGCCGAGCGGGGCGCCCGGGGCGGCGAAGGCGACGAGGACGCGGTCGTCCGTCCGGACGCCCAGGTCGGTGAGGGCCTGGGGCGAGGCGTCGAGGACCCGCGCCGTGCGCGTGTTCGGGCCCCAGTCGACGCAGCGCAGGACGACCGCCTGGCCCGTGCGCGGGTTCACGACGAGGAGCCGGGCCCCGGCCCAGAACGCCTTGCCGGCCGGCCCGTAGTCGAAGCGCATGGCCGCGTAGTAGTAGTCGGCGGCGCGCGCGCGCAGCGTGGCCGCGTCCGGGCGGAGCGGGGTGTTGAGCGGGCGCAGGCGCTCGCCCGTGAGCGCGCCGGTCTCGGTCGCGGTGACGACGCGGTCCTGCGGACCGCCGAACCAGGAGACGTTGCCCGCGACGAAGGGCAGCCCCTCGTGCTGCTCGACGCGCCCCCACGGCTCCCGGCCCCCCGTGGCCGGGAACACGCGGCGGAGCGTGCCGTTCGTGAGCCCCTGCCGCGGAATCGGGACCCCGCCTTGCTCGAGCCCCGCGTGCAGGCGCCGCCAGCCCGTCGCGCCGGGCGCGGCGGCCTCGCGGGCGGCGGCCTCGCGGGCGGCGGCCTCGCGGGCGGCGGCCTCGCGGGC
>JANJTH010000867.1 GCA_024711205.1 Planctomycetota bacterium
CGCGCCGACGCGCCCGGGCGCCCGGGCGCCCGGGCGCCCGAGCCGGCCCCGCCCGAGGTCTCGATCGACGGCGAACCCACGAACCAGGCGCTCGAGCTCGGCTCGTTCCTGACCGGCCCCGCGAACGAGCTCCCGCTCCGCTTCGCGCGCGAGGCGGTCGAGAAGCCCGGGGCCTGGAACCCGATCGTGTTCTACGGCGAGACCGGGAGCGGCAAGACGCACCTCCTGCACGGGATCGTCAACGGCTACCGCCGCCGCTACCCGGCCCGCCGCGTCGTCTACGCCTCGAGCGAGCGGTTCGCGCGCCAGTACTCGGTCACGGCGCGCCGCCGCCAGGCCGAGCGCTTCCGCGAGCTCTACCGGCGCGCCGACCTGCTCGTGCTCGACGACGTGCAGGACCTGGCCGGCAAGGCGAGCACGGCGCGCGAGCTGACCTTCACGCTCGACCACCTCGCGCACGGCAAGCGCCAGGTCGTCGTCTCCTGCTCGACCGTGCCCAAGCGCGTCGCCGACCTCGAGCAGGCGCTCGGCGACCGGCTCAGCGGCGGGCTCGTCGTCGAGCTCCGCTCGCCCGACGAGGTCACGCGCCGCGCGATCCTCCGCGCGCGCGCGGCCGCGCTCGGCCTCGCGCTCGAGCCGGACGTGCAGGACCTCCTCGTGCACCGGCTCGCCGGCGGCGCCCGCGAGCTCCTCGCCGCGCTCACGCGCCTCGACGCGCACCGCCGGCTCCTCGGCGGCCCGCTCGACCGCGCGGCCGTCCACGCCGCGCTCGTGGACCTCCTCGCGACCCGCCGGGAGCCCGCCACGCTCGACGCGATCGCGGAGCTCGTCGCCGCCGGCCTGTGCGTCGCCGTCGACCAGCTCCGCGGCGACAGCCGGCGGGTCCAGGTCGCCCGCGCCCGCCAGGTCGCCATGGGCCTCTCGCGCGAGCTCACGACCGCGACGCTCCGCGAGGTCGGCGCCTACTTCGGCCGGCGCTCCTGCACCGCCGTCCACGACGCCCACGCGCGCGTCCGCGCGCTCCGCGGCGAGGACGAGCGCGTGGGCGCCCTGTGGGAGCAGGCCCGCGCCCGGTTCGCCCCGCGCGACGAGGCGCCCGGGACCGGCGCGCGCCCCGCCCGGTCGCCGGCCCACCAGGCGCCCTGACGCCGCGGCCCCCGCGCCGGGCCGTGGAGTAGACTCCGGGCGTGGGCGACCCCTTCGACGTCGAGCCCGACCGCGGCCCGGTGCGCCGCGACTCGAACATCGCCCGCGTCCTGCTCGCGCGCCCCGACGCCGTCCGCGTCATGTTCGAGGAGTTCCAGCGCCCCTGCTGGGACTGCGAGGTCGCGTTCTTCGAGACCGTCGAGCAGGGCGCGCGCTACACGGGGCTCGACCCCGACGTGCTCGTCGCCCGCCTCGAGGCCTGCCCGCTCGGTCCGGCGCCGGCCCCGCCGGAGGCGCCGGCCCCCCCCGAGGCGCTCGCGGGACCGCCCGCGGCCCCGTAGAATCCGCCCCCTCCGCGGGCCCAGCCCCCGCGCGCGAGGAGGTCCCATGAGCCGCTACGTCGTCCTGTTCGGCCCGCCCGGCGCCGGCAAGGGCACCCAGGCCGCGCGCCTCAAGGACGCCCTCGGGGTCCCGCACATCTCGACGGGCGACATGTTCCGCGACCACAAGAAGCGGCAGACGGCGCTCGGCCAGCAGGTCGACGCGATCCTCGCCCGCGGCGACCTCGTGCCCGACTCGGTCACGAACGACATGGTCGACGAGCGGCTCGGCCGCCCCGACGTCGCCCCGGGCGCGCTCCTCGACGGCTACCCGCGCAACGTCGCGCAGGCCCAGGAGCTCGACCGCATGCTCGAGGCCCGCGGCCGCCGCCTCGGCGACGTCGTCGTGATCGAGGTCCCCGACGACGAGCTCAAGGCCCGGCTCAAGAAGCGGGGCCTCGACTCCGGCCGCGCGGACGACCAGGACGACGCCACGATCCAGAACCGCCTCGAGACCTACGTGGCGCAGAGCGCCCCGTGCGTGGCCTTCTACGCCGGCTCGGGCCGCCGCGTCCACCGGATCCCCGGGCTCGGGACCCCCGATGAGGTCACCGCCCGGATCGTCGCGGCCCTCGGCCTGTAGCGGCCGGCCTGAAGCGGCCGGCCTGTAGCGGCCGGCCTGCAGCGGCCGGCCTACAGCGGCCGGCCCGCGCCGCGCCCCGCCCTCGCGGGCGGGGGCCGCTACCGGCGGGGCGTGTCCGCGTCCGGCCGCTCGATCACGTCGCTGAGGCCGGTCGCCTCCTGCTGCTCGATCGGCACGTAGGTGAAGCGCAGGAACTGGGACGCCGTCCAGCCGTTCTTCTGGCCCGCGACGAGCGCGATCCCCTCGGCGCCGCCCTTGCGGTTCGTGACCCACACCGACGTCCGCTCGCCGAGCTGACCCGTCGGCATGCTCACCTGCTCGGGCCGGTCGCGGAGCGTGACCGGCGCGAGCGTGATCGCGCGGATCGCCTGGACCGCGGCCTCGGCGGGGATCCCCCGCGCGTCGTAGAACACGTAGCTCTCGAGGAGCACCGGCTTGCCGAGCTCCGGGCGGCACAGCTCGTCGCCGCGCCCGCCGAGCGCGACCGGGATCTGGGGCATGGGCGGCGAGAGCCGCAGCGCGAGGCCGCCCGCGCCCTGCTCGACCGTGCCGGCGAGCGACTGGCGCTGCGGGTAGAGGATCTGCCGCACGCTGCCCTCGGCCGTCGTCGCGCTCGTGAGGCGCGCGTTCACCTGCACGTGGACCTCGCGCCCCGCGAAGTCGGCCAGGATCCGCGTCACGGGCCCGCGCAGCGTGTAGACGAGCCCGAGCGCCGAGCGGAGCCCGACCGTGTCGGCCTCCTCCATGCGCTCGATCGTGCCGCGGACCTCGAACGCGCGGCCCTCGAGCCGACCCATGACCAGGTCGAACGCCTCGGCCACGGGCGCGAGCCGCGCCGCGTGCTCGCCCTCGCCCTTGAGGAAGCCCTCGACGCCCGCGACCTGCTGGCCGGCGCGGTAGAGCGCGTAGCGGAAGCGGGTCCCGTCCCACTGCTCGCTCGGGAGCGTGCGCGGGAGCCCCTCGAGCTCCGCCCCGCGGACGGCCGCGGCGACCCGGTCGAGCTCGCACAGGAGCAGCCGCGTCTCCTTGCCCTCGCCCTCGCCCGCGCGGACCTTCACGCGGCCCTCGTGGTCGATCAGGACGCTCTCGTTCTGCTGCCGCCCGCGGAGCACGCGCGAGACGGCCTCGAAGCCGACCCGGTCGTGCGAGCCCTGCTCGACCCAGCGCACCTGCGAGGCGACGCGCGGCCGCGCGATCTTCACGACCTCGGCGTGGACCGAGACCGTGTGCTGCGGCACGTCGGGCGAGACCGGGGCCGCCTGCCCCGCGTCGGGCGAGGCGCCGACCTTGAACGTGACGGTGTAGATCTCGGGGGTCCCCGCGACCTTCTGGATCGACACGATCTGGGTCGCGTAGCCGCTGCTCCCGAGCGTGCCCGGGTGCACGACGAGCAGGACCTCGTTCGCGAAGTCGACCGGCGGCGCGGCCTGCGTCTGGAAGAACTTGGCGTAGGCCTCGTGGCTCCCGATCACCGCCCGCACGGGCGTCGCGGGGCCGCCGGTCACGCGGCGCGTGATCGTCGTGTAGGGCACGGCCTCCTGCGCCTGCGCGCAGGCCAGCGCCGGGGCGAGGAGCGCCGCCGCGACGGCCCACGCAGGGCCAGCGCGCAGGCCGGGACGGGAGACGGGCCGCAGGCGCAACGGGAGCACGGGACCTCCTCGGCGCGGGCGTGCGTCGCACGCGCACCACGCACGCATCGGTATAGCAGACCCCGTGCCCCGGTTTGAAGCGGGAAACCCTGATCGTGCCGCGGAGATCGGGAAGTCGGTTCGCTTCACGCGCCGGAAGCGAGACGAAACCCGCCCGATCGGCGCGTCGTCACGGCACCGGGAGACCCCGGGTCGAGCCCGTCGGCGCAGGGACTTGGAGCCGACCGGGACGCGCCGTTCAGGCCGCCGAGCCCGGCGCCGCCCGCCGCTCCGCCGACGCCGTGACGCGCCGCGCCTCGGCCGCGACCGCGAGCTCGCGAGGCCGGTGCCCGGTCGCCCGGGGCTCGCTCGCGACGGGGCCGGCCCCGTGGGCCTCGAGCGCGACGGCCGCGGCGGGGC
>JANJTH010000870.1 GCA_024711205.1 Planctomycetota bacterium
TCGTTGCCCAGGTGGACCACCCCCAGCCCCTGCCAGGGGTTCCAGAGCGGCGGCCGCCCCCCGTCGTCGCCGCCACGATCGCCCAGGCCCCGGCCGCGATGGCGACGAGCAGCGCGCCCTGGGCGTAGCCCGCGAACAGCGTCGCCGCCGTGACGAGCGTCAGGGCGGGGGGGCCGCGTCGCCGCCCGGCCACGCAGTCCTCGACGGCCACCAGCGCCCAGGGCAGCCAGGCCAGCGCGGCCGTGTGCGGGTGGAGCTGCCAGGCCGCCCACGGCCCCGCGCACGGGAGCGCGAGCGCCGCGGCGAGCGCGGCGCGCCCGTCGGCGCCCGACCGCCGCAGGAGCACGAACAGCCCGAGCGCCGCGACGACCCACTTCGCGCCCGCGCCGACGAAGAGCCCGGGGGGGCCGAGCAGGTAGTAGGGCCACGAGAACGGCGAGAGCACGGCCGACTGGTCGTTGCCCAGGTGGACCACCCCCAGCCCCTGCCAGGGGTTCCAGAGCGGCGGCCGCCCGGCGAGCAGCTCGCGGCGCGAGTGCTCGAGCCAGGGCTGGAACTGGAGGATCGGGTCGAGCAGCAGCCGGTTCGCCGGCGCGCGCGCGTCGTCGCGCCACGGCGTGAACCACGCGAGCAGGTCGGTCGGCGCGAGCACCCGCGGGGGGAGCGCGGACGCGTGCGTCCCGACGAAGGCGGCCGCGCAGGCGACCGCGGCCAGCAGGAACGACCGCCGCCCTCGTCCGCGCGGCTCGCCGCCCGCCGGACCGCCCTTCGTCGTCATGCCCCTCCCGCGGGCAGTGTACCGCCCACGCGGCGGCCCCCCGACCCGGGCCGGTCCCCGCTAGGATCGGCCCATGCGCTGGAGGGTCGAGGTGATCGCGGGCCCGGGCTGCGGCGCCGCGGTCCCGCTCCGGCTCGGCGGCCGGGTCGTGGTCGGGAGCGGGCCCTCGGCGGGCCTGGTCGTGCAGGACCCGGCGGTCGCGCCCGAGCACTGCGCGATCGAGCTCGGCCTGGCCGGCTGCGCGATCGAGGACCTCACGCGCGCCGGGTCGGTCCTCGTCGACGGGGCCCCGGTCCGCCCGGGCAAGCGCACCCGCGTCCTCGAGTACGCGGTCGTCCGGGTCGGGCAGGCCTGCGTCGCGGTCGGCCCCGAGGGGGCCTTCCTGCCCGGGGGCGCCGGCGCGCCCGGCGCGGCCGCCGCGCGCGACGAGCCCCCGCCCTCCGACGACGCCACGCGCGTCGACGCGCCCACGCCCTGGGCGACGGGCGGCCAGGCCCCGCCCCCCGGCGGGCCCGCGCCCGCCCCGGCGGCCCGCGGCGCAGGCGCGCAGCATCCGGACGCCCCGGCGGTGCCGGGCGTCGTCCTCGTCGCCCGGCTCGGCGCCGGGGCGTCGGGCGAGGTGTGGCGGGGACACCTCACGCCGGGCGGGGCCCCCGTCGCCGTCAAGGTCCTGGCCGCCGACGCGGACGCCGTGACCCGCGCGCGGTTCGAGCGCGAGGCCGGCCTCGCGGCCCGCCTCGAGCACCCCGGCCTCGCGCGGATCCTCGACCTCCGGCGCGCGGCGTGCGGGCGCCCGGCGCTCGTGCGCGAGCTCGTCGAGGGCCCGACGCTCGCCGAGCGGCTCGAGGCCGGCCCGCTCGCCCCGCGCGCGGTCGCGCGCGCGGGGGAGGCGCTGGCCCTCGCGCTCGCCCACGCCCACGCCCGCGGCGTCGTGCATCGCGACGTGAAGCCGCAGAACGTCGTCCTCGAGCCGACGCGCGGCCCGGTCCTGATCGACTTCGACCTCGCCCTCGCGACGGCGTCCCGCGCGACGCGGGCGCGCACCCGGCTCACCGCCGAGGGGGACGGCCTCGGCTCGCTGGGCTACATCGCGCCCGAGCAGCTCGAGGGCGCCCGCGACGTGGACGGCCGGGCCGACGTGTGCGCGCTCGGCCTCACGCTCTACCACGCGCTCACGGGGGTCGCCCCCTTCGCCCACGTCGACCCGGAGGACTTCTTCGAGGCCGTCCTCGCGCGCGGGCCGCGCCCCCTCGCGGCGCTCGCGCCGCACGCCCCGGCGGGGCTCGTGGCGACGCTCGAGGTCGCCTACGCGCGCCGCCCCGCGGACCGCCTCGAGGCCCGGCTCCTCGCGCACGCCTTCGCGCTGCTCGACGACTGGGCCGGCGGCGCGACGCGCGTCGACGACCCGCGCGGGCCCTGAGGGCCCTCGACGGAGGCTCCAGCGAGGGCCGCGGCGAACCCGGCGGCGTCGCCCGCGAGGCGGGAGCGCCTCGAGCACGCCCGGAGGGACCGTGCGCCACGACCGACGGAGCAGGCGGTCTCGAGGGCGGGCGGGGGGCGCCAGCGACCCCCTCGAGGGCTCGCCGCCCGGCCTCACCCCGCCGGCGCGCGCCCGCGCTCGAGCGCCCGCCGGACGGCCGCGAGGAGCGCCGCCGAGGTGAAGGGCTTCTCGAGGAGGACCCCGCCCGTCGCCGCCAGGGCCTCGGGGGTGGTGCCCCCCGCGTAGCCCGAGATGAACACGACCGGGAGCCCGGGCCGCGCGGCGCACAGGGTCTCGGCGACCTCGAGCCCGCCCCGGCGCGGCATCACGAGGTCGGTGACCAGGATGTCGAAGCGCGCCCCCCTCGCCGCGGCCTCGAGCGCCTCGTCGCCGTCGCCCGCCGCGATGACCCGGTAGCCGCTCACCTCGAGCAGGCGCTCGACCGACTGGCGCACCTCGCGGCTGTCGTCGACGAGGAGCACGGTCGTGGTCGACTCCCCGGGGCCAGCCGGCTGCGCCGCCGCGCCGCCGGACCCGAACGGGGGCCGCGACGACGACCCGCCGGCGGGCCCCGCGACGCGCAAGAACCGGACCCGCACGGTCGTCCCCTGGCCGGGGGCGCTCTCGAGCTCGACCTCCCCGCCGCACGTGCGGAGGATCCGCCGCACCGTCGGCAGGCCGAGGCCCGTGCCCCGCCCGACCTCCTTCGTCGTGAAGAACGGGTCGAACGCGAGCGCGCGCACCCGGTCGGTCATCCCGACCCCGGTGTCGACGACCTGCAGCTCGACGCGCTCGGGCGCGGCCGCGCGCCCCGACCCGTCGTCCGGCGCCTCCGCGGAGACCGCGCGGGTCCGGAGCGTCAGCCGCCCCCCGCGCGGCATCGCGTCGCGCGCGTTGATCGCGAGGTTGAGCACGACCTGCTCGAGCTCGGCCGGGTCGGCGTGGACGGGGAGCGGCCCCGGCGCGTAGTCCTGCACGAGCTCGATCGAGGCGTCGAGCAGGCGGGCGAGGAAGCGGTGCAGCCCGCGCAGGACCTCGTTCAGGTCGAGGTCGCGGGGCTCGATCAGGTGCTCGCGGCTGAACGTGAGCAGCCGCCTCGTGAGCTGCCCCGCGCGCTCCGTCGCCTCGAGGATCGTCTCGAGGTCCTGCGCGAGCTCGGCCGTGCGTCCCTGCTCGAGCTGGCGCCGCGCGAGCTCGGCCGAGGCGGAGATCCCGGTCAGGAGGTTGTTGAAGTCGTGCGCCACGGTCCCCGCGAGCAGGCCGATCGCCTCGAGCCGCTGGGCCTGATTGAGCTGCTGCTCGAGCTCCTTGAGCTCGGTCACGTCCGAGAGCATCCCGTTGTAGAGGATCTCGTCGTCCGAGACGCGGACCTTGCGCGAGGCCCCGCGCCACCAGCACAGCCGGCCGTCGTCGAGGATGAACCGCCCCTCGAAGCTCCAGTCGCGCCCCCGCTGGTTCGCGAGCTCGATCGACCGCCGCCAGCGGGCCTTGTCGTCGGGGTGCAGGAGGTCGGGGAGGCGATGCGCCTCGTCGGCCCTCACCCCGAAGACCTCCTCGAGGCGCGGGCTGACCCACGTGAACCCGAACGTCCCGTCGGCGCGCTCGCGCCACTGGTAGATCACGCCCGGGACGTTCTCGGCCATGTCGCGGAACGCCTGGTCGCTCTCGCGCCGCGCCTCCTCGAGCGCGAGGAGCCGCCGCTCGACCTCGCGCAGGCGCGCGTTCTCCGCCTCGAGCCGCGCGACGCGGGAGGCCGCCGGCTCGTCGCGCGCGGACGCGCCCTGCCCGAGCGCGAGGCCGCCGGGCGGGCCCCCGGCGGGCGCGGGCTGGAGCTCTTCCCTCGGCGTGGTCCCGTCCGCCATCCTCCACCCGCCTCGTCCGCGCCATGAGACGGCGCCGGGGCTGGGTGGTCAACCGCACCCCGGCGTCTACCGCGGGGCCAGCCGGAAGTAGCGGCGGCCGCCCGCGGACGGCGGCCCGTCCTCCGGGAGCGGGGCGACCGGGGCGTTGCCCAGCCCCCGCCCGGCGAGGAGCGCCTCGAGCGCGTCGGGCGCCCGGGGCACCCCCCCCGAGAGCACCCGGCAGCCGTCCGCCGTCACGACCACGTCGTCCTCGATCCGGATCCCGATCCCCTCGTCGGGCAGGTAGACCCCGGGCTCGACCGTGAGCACCATGCCCGGCTCGAGCGCGCGCTCGTAGGCGCCGACGTCGTGCACGTCGAGCCCGAGCCAGTGGCAGGTGCCGTGCGGGAACGCGCGCCCGTAGCCGGCGCCCTGGATCACCTCGCGGGCGGCCTGGTCGACGTCGCGGAGCGTGGCGCCGGGCCGGACCGCGGCGATCCCGGCCGCCTGCGCCCGCAGGACGACGTCGTAGACGGCCCGCTGCCGCGCCGTGAACCGCCCCGACACGGGCACGGTCCGCGTCACGTCGGCCGTGTAGCCCCACAGCTCGGCGCCGACGTCCATGACGATGAGGTCGCCCTCGCGCAGCCGCCCGCGGTTCGCCTGGTAGTGCAGCACGCACGAGCGCGGGCCGCCGCCCACGATCGACGAGAACCCCGGGCGCTGCGCGCCGTAGCGGAGGAACACGTGCTCGATGACCGCCTGGACCTCGAACTCGCGCTGCCCCGGCTCGACCGAGCGGATCGCCTCGGTGAGCGCGGCGCAGGTGACCCCGACCGCGCGCTCGAGCAGCGCGAGCTCGTGCGCGTCCTTGACCTGGCGCAGGTGGGCTATGTCCGGCCCCGCCTGGCGCGCGGTCGGCGCCGGGTCGAGCCCGAGCTCCTTCGGCTCGACGCCGGCCACGTAGAGCGGGCGCTTGCCCTCGAGCGCGCGCCGCACGCGCTCGCGCCGCTCGCCCCAGGCGACGACCTCCGCGAAGCCCGTCGCCCGGGCCGCGTCCGGCCCGGGCGCGATCCGCGGCCCGTTCCAGAGCTCCCAGCGGAGGTCGCGCGGCGGCACGAAGAGCACGTCGAGGTCCGCCGCGAGCAGGAGCGACAGCCCCGCGTCGCGCTGCCCGCTCAGGTAGAGGAAGTCCGGCGTCGGCCGGAAGGGGAACGTGTCCGGCCCGCGCGCCCCGGTGGCGACGACCACCACGGCGTCGGCGGGGAGGCGCGCGAGGAGCGCCTTGCGCCGGGCGCGGAGGCGCGCGGGGTCGAAGGCCGCGTCGCGGAGCGCCTCGTCGTCGGGGAGCGCCGGCGCCGGCGCGGCCTCGGGGGCCTCGGGCCCGGCCTCCTGGGCGCTGGCCCGGGACCAGGGCGCAGGCCCGGCGGGGCTCCACGCCCCGACCGCGGCGGTCGCGACCCCCGCGGCGAGCGCCCAGGTGGCCGGCCGGGTCGAGCGGGCGCCCCGCCTCACGTCGTCGCCTCGCGCAGCCAGCCGAGGTACGGCGCCGCGACATCCGCCGTCGGCAGCACGATCGCCTCCGGACACGCGTAGGTGTGCACGCGCCGGATCGCCGCGAGCACCTCGTCCTTGCGCGCCGTCGTCGTCTTGCAGATGAGGAGGACCTCGGCGTCGTCGCAGACCTTGCCCTCCCAGCGGTAGATCGAGCGGATCGCCGGGATCAGGTTCACGCAGCCCGCGAGGCGCTCCTCGATCAGGGTCATGGCGATCCGCCGCGCGAGCGCCTCGTCGGGGGCGGTCGAGAGCACGACGAGGGCCTGGGGCTCGGTCACGGGGCACCTCCGGCGCGCGGGTCGCCCGTTGCGGCGCGGACCCGGCAGGCGAGGGGGCTCGCCCCCGCGAAGCGACACGGTAGCGGATCGAGGCCGTGCTCGGCGAGCGCGGCGCGGAGCGCGGACGCGCGCCCCGCCTCCGTCAGCCCCAGCCAGGCGCCAGCGCCCAGGGGGAGCCGGGCCAGGAGCCCGGCCGCGACGAGCGCGCCCGCGACCGCCTCGTCGCGCCAGGCGCGCGGGCGCGCGAGCCCCGCCCCGCGGAGCGCCTCGCGAC
>JANJTH010000877.1 GCA_024711205.1 Planctomycetota bacterium
GAGCCACGCGCGCAGGTCGGCCGCGAACGCGCCCGCGGTCGCGTAGCGGTCGCGCGGCGCCGGCGCCAGCGCGCGGCGCGCGACCGCGTCGAGCGCGCGCGAGACGGTCGGGTCGCGGTCGCGCGGCGTCGCGACCTCGCCCGCCGCGTTGCGCGCGAGGACCTCGTGCGCGCTCTCGCCCTCGAACGGGCCGCGCCCGGTCACGACCTCCACGAGCATGGCGCCGAGGGCGAACACGTCGGCGCGGCCGTCCGCCGGGCGCCCGGCGAGCACCTCGGGCGCCACGTAGCCGGGGGTGCCCACGAGGGCGCCGTCCTGCGTGAGGCGCGCCGCCCCGTCGAGCGGCGCCGGCGCCGCCGCGCCGTCCCCGGGCGTCGGCGCCGGGGCGCCCTCGCCCTCGCGGAGCGACGCGAGCCCCCAGTCGAGCACGAGCACCTCGCCGAACGCGCCGAGCATGACGTTCTCGGGCTTGAGGTCGCGGTGCACGACCCCCTGCGCGTGCGCGTGCGCGACCGTGTCGGCCACGCCGCAGAGCGCGCGCAGGAGCGCGCGCACGCCGGCCTCGCGGGCCGGACCGCGCGGGGTCCGCTCGTGCAGCGCTGCGAGCCGCGCCGCGAGCGTCTCGCCCTCGATCCGCCGCATGAGCAGGAACGCGCGCCCGGCCGCGTCGCGCCCGACCTCGTAGACGGCGGGGACCCCCGGGTGGTCGAGGCGCGCCATGACGCGCGCCTCGCGGAGGAACCGCTCGACCCGGCGCGGGTCCTCGGCGCGCAGGACCTTGAGCGCGACGTCGCGCCCGAGCGTCCGGTCGCGCGCCGCGAGGACGACGCCCATGCCGCCGCGCCCGAGCTCGCCCTCGACCTCGTGCGTGAGCTCGACGTGCGGCGCGAACAGGGGGTCCTGCGCGCACGCGGCGGCGAGCGCTGCCCGCGCCTGCGCCGCCGAGGCGAGCCGGCCCGGGTCCTCCGGCCCGCGGTCCGGGCTCACCGGCCCCCCTCGAGCCGCGCGAGGCGCGCCGCGGCCACGAGGTGCGCGTTCGAGGTCGGCCGGCCGGCCGCGACCGCCCGCCGGAGGTGCGCGAGCCCGACCTCGCGCTCGCCGCGCGCGAGCGCGAGCAGCCCCAGGTGGGCCTGGACCTCGCAGCGGGCCCAGGCCCGGTCGCGCTCGGGCGCGGCCTCGGCGAGCCCGGGCAGGTCGGCGGCGGCGACGCGGCCCAGGTGGTGCCGGGCCAGGTGGCCGAGCACGTCGAGCCGCCCGGCGAGCGCCTCGAGCCGCGCCGTCGGGGCGCCGAGCGTCGCGAGCCACACGGTCGCGTAGGGCTGCCCCGCCTCGGCCTCGGCGAACAGCGCGCGCGCCCGGGCCTCGTCGCCCTCGAGCAGCGTCACGAACCCGAGGTGGAGCGCGTGCCCGGCGTTGCCCGGCTCGAGCCCCCGCGCCCGCTCGAGGTCCGCCCGCGCCGGGGCGAGCTCGCCCCGGGCCAGCCGGACCTGCCCGCGCGTGCTCGCGGAGAAGGGGTCGCGCGGACCGAGCGCGACCGCGCGGTCGGCCGCGGCGAGGGCCTCGTCGAGCCGCTGGCAGTCGAGCGCCGCCATGGCGAGCATCCACCAGGCCTGGACGCCCGCCGGGGCGAGCGCGACCGCGGCCCGCAGGTCCTCGAGCGCCGCCGGGGCGTCGCCGAGCTGGAGGGCGCAGTGGGCGCGGTTCACGCGCAGCGCGTGGGCGGCCCCCGGGGCGGCGCGCGCGAGCGCGCGCCCGAGCACGTCCCGCGCCTCGGCGGGCCGCCCCTCGTGCAGGAGCGCGACGCCCCAGCAGCCGAGCGCGGTCGGCTCGTCGGGGTCGAGGTCGAGCGCCCGCCGGGCCGCGAGGCGCATGGCGCCCACGTCGCCCCGCGCCAGGTGCAGCGACGCGACCTGCGCGTGGACCGAGGCGGCCCCCGGGTCGAGGCGGAGCACGGCCGCCATGTCGGCCTCGGCCTCGGCGAACGCGCCCAGGTCGAGGTGGAGCCGCGCCCGGTTGAGCAGGGCGTCGCGCAGGGTCGGGTCGAGGGCGAGGGCCTCGCCGTAGGCCGCGAGCGCGTCGGCGTGCGCGCCGCGCTTCGCGAGGAGCAGGCCGAGCCCGTTGTGGACGTGCGGCAGCCCCGGCGCGAGCGCGCGCGCGCGCAGCAGGTCCGCCTCGGCCTCGTCGTCGCGGCCGAGCCGCGTGAGGAGCGTCGCGCGGTTGACGAGGATCGGCGCGTGGTCGGGGAGGCGCATCAGCGCCGCGGTCAGGTCGGCGAGCGCGTCCTCGAGCCGGCCGAGCTCGATCCGGGCCAGGGCCCGGTTCCCGAGCGCCCCCACGTTGGCGGGGTCCGCCGCGACGATCGCGTCGAACAGCCGCTCGGCCTCGGCCCAGGCCCCGCGGTCGAGCAGGAGCGAGGCGCGCTCGAAGGCCTCGTCGACGCCGAGGCGCGCGGGCCGGCCGGCGGGGTCGTCCGCGCGCGCGCCGGCCCCGGAGGCCCCCTCGAGGGCGTGGAGGCGGCGGGCGAGCGGCGGGCTGACCTGGAGGTCGAACGGCCGCCCGCTCCCGAAGCGCGCGACGGCGCGGCGGACGGCCTGGAGCGCCTCGAGGTCGCCCACGCGCAGGAGCGCGCGCGCCGGGGCGAGCGCCCGCGGCCCGTCGGCCTCGGCCGCGAGGTGGCGGAGGAGCGCGCGCTCGACCTCGCGGCGGGCCGCGGGCGCGCTCGGGGCGAGCCGTCCCAGCGCCTCGCAGCAGAGGGCGGCG
>JANJTH010000882.1 GCA_024711205.1 Planctomycetota bacterium
GCCGCGCGCGCGGCCCGCGCGCGCGCGCTCGCGCGCCGGCGACGGCTCCGGGCGACCCTCGGTCGTCATGGCCCCTCCGCCGCGCCCCGCGCGGGCGGCCGCCGGCGCGGCCTGCTATACCATGCGTGCGGCGCAGCGACCCGGTCGCGGCGGAGGCCCCGGTGCCGGACATCTGGATCGACTACCTCGTGGGCGAGCGGGCCGGCCGGACCGAGCGCTACGAGGGCGAGACGCTGCGGATCGGGCGCAACCCCGAGTTCGAGCTGTGCTTCGACGAGATGGGCGTCTCGTGGGAGCACGCCGAGCTCCGCTTCCGCGACGGCGGGCACTGGATCGTCGACCAGGGCAGCACGAACGGCACCTACGTCAACGACGAGCGGGCCCACAACGCGCGGCTCAAGGACGGCGACGTCCTGCGGTTCGGCAAGAAGGGCCCGATCATGCGCTTCCGCACGGCGCCGCTCCCGGGCGAGTCGACCGGGCAGGCGGCCCCCCCCGCGGCCGACTCGGCGGCCGCGGCCCGTCCGCGGCGAAGCCGCCCGCGCGCGCCGTCCGAGCCCGACTTCCCGGCGCTCTCGCCCGCCGACCTCGCCGACGCGCACTCGGACCTCCCGCCCGCGGCCGTCCCGGCGCCGCGCGGCTTCGGCTGGGTCCACGCGGCCGCCGTGAGCCTGGCCGTCCTGCTCGCCGCCGCGGGGGGCCTCGCGGCGCTCTTCTACCTCGAGGCGCGCGACCAGGACCTCCTCGTCCTGCGCGAGCGCGCGCGCGCGGGCGAGCTCGAGAAGCAGCTCGCGCAGGCCCGCACCGAGAACGACGCCGCGCTCGCCGAGGCCCGCACGCGCGTGACGCTCGCGCAGGAGCAGCAGGGGAAGCTCGAGCAGGAGCTCGCGCGCGCGCGCGCCCGCGCCGACGCCGAGGCGAAGCGGCAGGCCGAGCGGATCGAGGGGCTCGAGCGCCAGCTCGCCGCCGCCCGGACCGCCGCGCAGGCGGCCCAGCAGCGGCCGATCCAGCCGCCGCCCCAGCCGCGCGCGACCTCGGGCGGCGACGAGTCCGACCGCTGGAAGGCGATCGTCCGCGACCTCTCGCCCTCCGTCGTGTTCATCGCGACGCGCCTCGAGGGCAAGACGCCCGACGGGACGGTCGTGCCGCTCCACTGCTTCGGCACGGGCTTCTTCGCCTCGCGCGAGGGGCACATCATCACGAACAAGCACGTCGTCGAGCCGTGGAAGTTCCGCCCGCTCGCCGAGCGCATGGCGCGCGAGAAGATCGCCGTCGTCCCGGGCAGCTACCAGCTCTGCGTGTGGCAGGGCGGCGCGCGGTTCCTGCGCGGGCCCGACCAGCTCGACCTCGCGACCGGCTTCTCGACGATCACCGGGAACCTCCAGCTCGTGCGGGTGGCCCCCGACAAGTGGCACCAGGGCGGGCTGGGCGGGGAGGGGATCCGCAGCTACCGCTACCACGAGGAGGGCGGCAATGACGACCTGGCCGTGCTCAAGGCCACGCTCCGCCGGCCGATCACGCCGATCCCGTTCGGGCGGAGCGACGGCGTCGAGAAGCTCGACGACGTGCTCGTGCTCGGCTTCCCGGCCGGCCCCGCGATCCTCGAGGCGGGCGTGGCCGAGACGTCGCCGTCCACCGGGCAGGTCCGCAAGGTCGAGCAGACGATCTTCGTCTCGGCCGCGATGATCGGCGGCAACTCGGGCGGCCCCCTGATCGACCGCGAGGGCCGCGTGATCGGGATCAGCACGCGCGTGGCCCAGGGCACCGAGACGCTCGGCTCGTGCCTGCGGATCGAGCACGCGATCACGCTCATGCAGGGCGGGGCCTGGTAGGCCGACCGCGGCGCCCGCCTCGCCCCGGGGCTGCCGGCCTGCGGCGCCCCCGGCGCGCGCGGCGTCAGGCCGTCAGCGCGCGGCCCGCGCGGCGAGGCGCAGGGCGAGCTCGCGCCGGCGTTCGAAGAGCCGCCGGTCGGCAGGCAGCCGGACCTCGCCGAGCCGCTCGGGGGACCAGAGCTCGGCCGCCTGGGCCCAGCGACGGAGCCTGAACGCGGACTCTCCGGCCCAGCCGCGGCTCGAGCCCGGGCGGCTCGCCTCGAGCGGCGCGAGGAGGTCGAGCCCCTCCGCCCACGCCCCGAGCGCCTTGAGCACCGCCCCGAGCTCGAGCGACGCCTCGCCCCGCCGCGCCGGCGGCAGCGCGAGGAGCCTGCTCAGCACGAAGTCGGCGGCCAGGCCGCGTCGTATGAGGTCGCGGACGGCGACCAGCTCGGCGTCGTCGCTCTCGGGCGGCTGCTCGGTCGTCTTGCAGAACAGGCGCCAGCCCGCGCCGATCGCCTCGCGGTCCGCGGCGCCGAGGAGCGCCTGGTCCACGTCCCAGGGGCTGACGAGGTCCTGCCCGTCGAGGAAGACCGCCCTGGCCAGGAGCTCGTGGGCGTCCCCCGCGGCCCCGCGTCGGGCCGCGCAGAGGCCCTGGAGGTAGAGCGCGCGCGAGCGCGCCGCGCGCCCCTCGGGCGTGTCCGTCCGCGCCCCCTCGACCAGGGCGCGGAGGCCGGCCTCCGCCTCCTCGGTCCGACCGGAGGCCAGCGCCGCCTCGGCGACGGCCAGCGCCTCGGAGGGCTCGGGGCGAACCGGCCTCGAAGGCCCCTGGGCGCGGAGGACGACCCGCCGCACCAGCACGTCGGAGAAGTGCAGGTCCTCGTGCGGCGTCAGCCCGCACGACACCTCGAGCCGGCCGGCGAGGGAGCGTCGCGGCTCGAGCTCGAGCGTCCGCTCGGCGCCGTCGGGGCCGCGTGCGCGCGCGCGGACGCGCCGTGGCGCGTCGCCCCAGGCGAGCCCGACGACCCAGGTGGTGCGCTCCTGCCACGCCTCGACCCGGGTCGGCGCGGGACCCCCCTCGATCTCGGGGAGCGCCTGCAGCTCCTCGACGATCCGCAGCGCGCCCTGCTCCTCGACCTCCCGCTGCGCCACGCGGAGGCCCGCGAGGGGCGGCTTGCCCGGCGCGCCGAGGCCGACCTGGACCGCCCCGTGCCCGAAGCCGCACAGCGTCAGCTCGACCTCGAGCTCGAGCGCGCCCGGCGGGGGGTCGAACACCCAGCGCAGGGTCGTCGGGTGGCGCGTGGAGCCGCGCAGGCGGACGCCGTCGTCCGCGACCGTCACGAGGTGACCCTCGCCCACGAGGACGCCGTCCGCGAGCAGCCCGGGGCCGGCCAGGTCCCGCTCGTGGGCCCAGCCGGGGGCCGGCGTCGCCGCGGCCTCCGCCCCGCCGCTCGTGCCCGTGGACGGGCCTGGACGCGCGGCGGGCGACGGCTCGCGGCGACCGGGCCAGGCGAGCGCCAGACCGAGGGCGGCGGCCACGGCGACGAGGGCGGCG
>JANJTH010000897.1 GCA_024711205.1 Planctomycetota bacterium
GGTCGCGGCGCTGCCCGCGGCGGGCCCGCGCGTCGACCTGGCGCTCGTCGTGGGGCAGGGGCGGCGGCCGCTCGCGCTCGAGCCCGGGCCGGGCGCGGTCGGCCGGGCGGCGCTCCGCCCGACCGACCGGCCGGGCGCCTACCCGGTCGTCGCGCTCGACGCGCAGGGCAAGGAGGTCGCGCGCCTCGAGGTCGACCTGCCGGCCGTGCGCGGGGTCGTGCTCACGGGCGCGCCCTGGTCGGTGGCCGCGGGGGCGCGCGTCGAGGCGCGCGTCGTCGAGGGCGGGCAGCCTGTCGAGGGGCGGCACGCCTACCGCGTGGAGCGCTGGCCGGCCGCGCTCGTGCTCGAGCGCGCGGGCGAGGTCCTGCGCTGGGAGGCCGACCAGCCGCCGGGCCGCTACCGGATCGCCGCCGCCGGCGCGGCGCCGGCCGACCTCGCGCTCGGCGAGGCCGCGCCCGCCGTCGTCGCGGTGCGCGCGCCCGACGACCCGGCCGCGGGCGCGCTCCCGGCCGGGGCCTGCGGGTTCCTGCGCGTCGACGGCTGGCCGACCGTCGGCCGCGACGAGGTCCTCGCGGCGACCTGGACCGTGACCGCCGGCGGGCGCGCGCGGCGCGTCGTCGTGCGGAGCGCGGCCGAGGCCCCGGCGCTCGCCGGGCTCCTGCCCGTGCGGCTCGACCCGCAGGCGGCCCCGGGCCCCCGCGCGGTCAAGGTCGAGCTCGTGACCCCGCGCGGCGAGCTCGTGGTCGAGGGCCGGTTCGACGTCGGCCCCGCGGCGACGCCGGTCCGCCTCGAGCTGCGCGCGGCCGACGGCGAGCCCCTGCGCGCGCTCGCGCTCGGGGTTGGCCAGGGCCCGGGCGAGGCGGCGCCGCTCGTGCGCGCCGACGTCGCGCTCGGGGACCCGACCTGGGTCCTCGTGAGCCCGTCCGGCCGCCCGCGCCGGCTCGCGCCGCGCTTCGACGGGCAGGTCCCGCTCGCGCTCGGCGCCGACGAGCCGCCCGGGACCTGGGAGGTGTGGGCCACGGGCACCGGGCCCGACGGCAAGCCGGCGGCCGGGCAGGTCGCCGTGCTCGCGCACCCCGGGGTCGAGCTCGCGCTCGAGGCGCCCGCGCGCGCGACGACGGGGCAGCAGGTGACCGTCCGCGCGGCCGCCCCGCCGGGCTTCGCGGGGCCCTACCGGGTGCGACGCGACGGCGGCCCGTGGGCGGACGGGCTCGCGCTCGAGGTGACCGCGACGCAGGCGGAGATGGTCGTCGGGGTCACGCTCGAGGACGGGTTCGGGCGGCGCGCGCGCGGGACGGCCCGGTTCCAGGCGGCGCCCCCGGCCCCGACCGAGCCCATGTCGAAGCTGCGCTACGGGATCGCCGCGAACGTCACGCAGCGGCGCCTGTTCGCGGCCGACGCGACGCTGCTCCAGACCTACCGGCGCCAGGGGAGCCTGCCGCCCGACTGGGCGCTCCTCGAGCTGGGCCCGCTCCCGGCCGCGAAGGTCCGCGACCGCATGTTCCTCACGCTCCCCTACGACGGGCCGGCCGACGACGCGCAGGAGGCCTACCGGAGCGCGCGCTTCTGGCAGGGGCTGCAGGAGAGCGCGCGGGCGCGCCTGCGCGAGCTCGGCGTCGCCGAGGGCACGCCCTTCGACGTGCTCGACTCGCCCTCGCCCGAGGGCGAGGAGACGCTGCGCGCGCTCGTCGCCCGCCTGCTCGAGCAGGAGGGCGGCTGGACGTTCGCGCTCCAGGCGACGCGCGTCGCGCGGGCCGAGGGGGCGGTGCCCGACCGGACGCCGCCGCGCGACCCGAAGGACGCGGTGCGGCTCCAGCGCGTGACGGCCTCGGGCGAGGGCCAGACGGTCGCGCGCGTCGAGGTCCCGGGGCCGCTCGGCGACCTCCAGGTCACGCCCGCGCTGCCGGTCGAGCTCCCGCTCGGGCGGCCCGCGCACCTCACGATCGGCGCGCTCGGGACGCGCGGGCAGCTCGTGCCGGACCGGCCCTACCCCGACGGCTGGGAGGCGCACCTCCCGCAGGCGCTGCTCCTGGCCGAGCTCGAGCTGACGCTCGACGTCGAGGGGCGGCGCCTCACGACGACGGCGCGGCGCGCCGGGCGCAACGTGGTGGGCGTGGACGTCGCGGTCACGCTCACGCCGCTCGCGACCGAGCGCGCGCCAGGCGTGCGCGGGGAGCCCCGCGCGGCCGAGCGCCACGCGGTCGTGCTCGAGGCGTTCGGGCGCGTGGCGCCCCTGCGCGAGGAGGTCCGGTTCGAGCCGGTCCCGCCGGGTCGGCTCGCGACGAACGCGCCGCGCTCGATCACGCTCACGGCGGTGGTCCGGCTCGTCCCGGCGCTCCCGCCCGCGGCGTGGCCCGAGGGCAAGCCGCGCCCGGAGCCCGTCGACGTGGACGGCGTCCCGCTCCTGCCCGTGCGGGACGGCCTGCCGGGCGTGCTCGTCGAGCTGCAGGCCGTGTGGTCGCGCCAGGGCGGGCAGGCGGCCACCCCGCTGCCCGCGCCGCCGCCGCCCGCGGGCGCCGTGCGGGCGGGCAGCGACGCGCCGCCC
>JANJTH010000924.1 GCA_024711205.1 Planctomycetota bacterium
CGGCGCGCTGGCCCCGCCGCCCGCCCGGCCTCCGACGCGGGCGCTCCGCCGCGCCCGCGCGCGGAGCGTGAGCCCGCCTACCTCGCGCTCCGGCCGCCCCCGCTCCGCACGTCGGTCGAGCCCCAGCCCGGCCGCGCGCGGTTCCACGGCGCGCTGGGCCTCGTCCTCCTCTCGCCCGACGGCCGGCTGCTCCGCTTCGACCACCCCGCGCGCGGCGCGCTCGAGCTCGCGCGCGACCTCCCCGGGGCGGCCCCCCCGCGCTGGCTCGGCCTCGAGCCGGGGCCGTCCCTCACGGACCCCGTCGCGGGAGGGCGCGCCTGGGTGCTCGCGCCCGCGCCGCCCGCGTGGGGGCCGCGCGCGGCGGCCCCGCCCGCGCTCGCCCTGCACGAGGTCGCGCTCGACGCGGGCGAGGTGCGCGTGCACCGGCTCCCGGACGTCGAGCCGCCCCTGGCCGCGGTCGAGGTCCCGGGCGCGCTCCTCCTCTGCGGGGCCCGGCGCGTCGCGGTCGTCTCGCGCGCGACCGGCGCCGTCGTCGCCGAGGGCGAGGTCCCGGCCGGGGCCTCGTGGCACCGCGGGCGGCTCTACCAGGGGGCGCCGGGCTGTCCATGGCTCGTCGCCGGCTGGGACGGCGCCGCGCTCGCGTTCGACGCGGTGGCGCTGCCCGAGGACACGGTCGCCGCCTGGCAGCCCGCCGGGACCGCCGGGGTCGTCGGGGACCCCGCGGCCCTCCGCGCGTGGGCCGAGCGCGGCGTGCGCGCAGGCCCCCCGGCTGGGCTGGGCGAGGCGGCCCCCTTCTGGCGGCGCGAGGGCGGGCCCGGGGTGTGGACGATCGACCGCGCGGGCGCGGTCCGGTCCGGGAGCGGCGCGCGCGTCCCGGAGCTCGACGTGCCGTGGCCGCGCGCCGTGCACGTGGGACCCGAGGGCGACCGGCTCGTGGTCGAGGTCATGGGCCGCGACGAGGCGGTCGTGCTCGACCTCGTGGCTGGCGCGGTCTCCGCGCCCGCTGGACTCCCCGCCATGACGGGCGAAGCGGCCGCGGGCGAGCGGCTCGTCGGCCCGTTGCTGGCCGCGTTCCGCGGCCAGCAACGGGCCGTCCTCCGCCGGCTCCGCGCGGTCGGGTTCGACGAGACGGGCGCCCTCGTCGTCGTGTCGCGCCGGGGCCGGACGCACGTGCTCCGCGCCTCGGGCCTGGGCGGCGAAGACGCCCCCCGGCTCGCGCTCGAGGTCGCGCAGACCCTGCGGGTGCGCGACCTCCGCCCGCTCGAGCGCCTCCCGGGGCGGCGCGGCTCGCCTTCGCCGGGAGGCCAGCGGGTCGAGCCGCGCGAGGCGCGCTGGAAGAGCGGCGCGCGGGCGCGGCTCGACCCGGCGCGCGGGCTGCTCTTCCTCGTCCCGCCGGAGCCCGAGACCCACGGCCCGGCCGGGGTCGAGGTCGCGCTCGCGCTCGCCGAGACCGGTTGCGCCGCGTGGACCTCGGACGGCGTCGTCGTCGGGCCCGACTCCTTCACGGGGGACGCGGGTGCCGTGGGCGACCCCACCGCGCGCGCCCGCATCCGGCGCGTCGTCGACGCCGTGCGCGCGTTCGGCGAGGGGCTCGGGTGAGCGCGGCGCGCGGGCAAGAGCCGCCCGGCCCGACCGGCGGCGAGTCCGGGGCTACCGGGCCCGGAGCAGCCGGGTCCGACGCAGGCGAGCGCGACGCCGGCGAGCGCGGCTCCGGCGAACGCGACGCAGGTGGGCGCAACGCCGGCGAACGCGGCTCCGGTGGGCGCGACACAGGCGAACGCGACTCCGGCAGACGCGACGCCGGCGAACGCGACGCCGGCGAGCGCGAGTGGGGCGGGCGCGAAGGCGGCGCGACTGCGGCCGCCCCGGAAGCGTCGGGCGGCCGCGCGCGGCCGCGCGACGCGCGGTCTGCGGGCGACCCCGCCGAAGGCGAAGCGGCCGGGGACCACGCGCCGGGCCCGCCGCTCCCGCCGTGTCCGCTGCGCCTCGTGCTGCGCGCCGGCGCCGCGCGCGTCGGGCCCGGAGACGGCGCCGCGGCCGACGCCCCCGCCGGCTGGGAGCTCCCGGGCCGCGACCCCGCGCGCTGGCTCGTCGACCTGGCCCCGCTCGCGGCCGCCTGGCCGCTCACGTCGCTCGGGCTGTGGATGCTCCCGCGCTCGGCCGCCGACCGCACCCCCGTGGGGCTGCTCGTCGTGCTCCCCGGGGCCGCCGCGGACCCTGCGGATGCCCAAACACGATCGCCGGGCGACACCGTCGCGCGCGCCGGGTCCGCGGGGCGCGACGGCCTCCTCGCGCGCGGCGACCTGCCCCGCCCCGGCGGGCTCGCGCGCCCGTGGCGCCGGCTCGGCCGACTGTGGCTGCCGCGCGACGCCGCGCTCGCGCCGGACGTCGCCGCGGACGAGCTCGACGCGCTCCTGCCCGCGGGCGCGCTCGTCGCCTGGCACCCGGCCGCGGGGCTCGTCGCGTTCGGACCCGAGGAGCGGCGCTCGGTCACGGACCTGCTCCGCGCGCCGCCCGCGCTCGCGGTCGCGCACGCGCGCCTGCCCGCCTCCGGGCCCGAGGCGCGGGTCGAGCGGGTCATGCTCGTCGACCCACCCACGGCGGAGGACGCCGTCGCGCTGCCGCTCGCGGAGGACGGGCCCGGGATCGCCGAGGCGCCGCCCGGCGCGGCGCCGCCCGACCCGCGCGACGCGCGGGCGGGCGGCTGGCTCACCGAGCAGACGGCGCGGTTCGTGTCCTGGGTCACGGGGGCCGAGCGGCCGCGGGAGGCGCCCCCGCGACCGGACGGCGCACCCGCGCAGCCCTCGCGACCCGACGGTGCGGCTCGCCCCGCCGCAGGCGCCCGGTCGGGCGCTGACGCTGGCAGGCCGGGCGCAGGCGGGCCGGGCGCTG
>JANJTH010000949.1 GCA_024711205.1 Planctomycetota bacterium
GTAAAGACCCTTTTGCCCCCGGGGCCCGCCAAGTCCGGGGGGCCCCGGGGGGGGGGGGGGGGGGGGGGGGCGGCGGGACCCCGCCGCGGCAGGGTGCGTGGCGGACCGGGCGAGGGCGTATACTCCCCCGCCTCAGCGAGCCCGAGGGGGCGGATGAAGACCGTGCTTTTCTACCGCCACGCGGACGGGCGGCTGATCGAGGTCGCAGGCGACGGCAACGCCGCCGAGGCCTGGCAGATCTACCCCGTGCGGACGCTCCTCGGGAAGTCGCCCGACCTCGAGGCGGCCAAGAAGGCGCTCCCCGACGGCTTCGCGCTCGACACGGCGGCGTTCTCGCCGCCGTGCCCGAAGTGCGAGACCGCGAGCGTCATGGACCTGCGGACGGGCATGTACAAGTGCCCGGACTGCGGCGCCGCCTTCTGAGCCGAGCGCCGCGGCGGCCTTCGTCGGGGCGCCGATCGCGCTCGGGGGAGGTCCGCTCCGCGCTCAGGCCTGGCTCACGAGCGCGAAGCCGATCAGCTTGTAGAGCAGGCGGGCGCCCACGTTCTCGTCCCAGCCCCCGCCCGTCGGGTCCGGCGTGACCTCGCACAGGTCGAAGCCGACGATCCGCCGGCCCGACGCGACGACCTCCGCGAGGAGCGCGGTCGCCTCGGCCCAGGACAGCCCGCCGGGGACCGGCGTGCCGGTGTGCGGGCAGAGGGCCGGGTCGAGCCCGTCGATGTCGAAGCTCACGTAGACGTGCTCGGGCAGGCGCCCGACGATGTCGCGCGCGACCGCGAGCCAGGGCTCCCCGCCGAGCAGGCGCCGGCGCAGGGCGACCTCCGGGAAGGCGGCGATCCGCGGGTCGGTCCGGCAGCGCTCGTGCTCCTCCTCGCTCAGGTCGCGGTAGGCGACGCCGACGAGGCGCGCGACCTCGGGGACCTCGCGGAGCACGTTGTCCATGATCGAGGCGTGGCTCCAGCGGAGGCCCTCGTAGGCGACGCGCAGGTCGGCGTGCGCGTCGACGTGGAGGACGCCCAGGCCCGGCCAGCGGCGCGCGTGCGCGCGGATCGAGGCGAACGGGACCGAGTGGTCGCCGCCCACGACGCCGACGAGCGCGCCGCGCGCGAGGAGCGGCTCCACGACGCCCTCGAGCCAGGCGTTCACGGCGGCCCCGGCCTCGTCGACCTCGTCCGCGGCCTCGCGCAGGGCCGGGTCGTCCCCGGCGCCCCCGGCCTCGATCACGGGGCGGGCGCGCTCGAGCGCGCGCTCGTTCCAGGCGTCCACGCGCGGGTCGGCCTCGACCATCGCGATCCCGCCCTCGTAGGGGCGCCCGGTCTCGACGTCGAACAGGTCGACCTGCCGGCTCGCCTCGAGGACCGCCGCCGGCCCCCCGGCCGTCCCGCCCCCGAAGGAGCAGGTCGCCTCGAACCCGACCGGCACGAGCACGACGCGGGCGGTCTCGGGGGTGTTGGGCGGCCCCGGGGGCAGGCCGAACGCGCCCGAGCCGGGGGCGGCGGCGGCGCTGGGGTCGAACGTCATGGCGAGGGCTCCTGGGTCGAGGCGGGGCCGTCCGCGCGCCAGGCGAGCATGGCGTCCCCGTAGCTGTAGAAGCGGTAGCCCGCGCCGATCGCCTCGGCGTAGGCGGCGAGCAGGCGCTCGCGCCCGACGAACGCGGCCACGAGCGCGAGCAGCGTCGTGCGCGGCAGGTGGAAGTTCGTGATGATCCCGTCGACCGCGCGCAGGGTCCACGGCGGGCGGATGAAGATGTCCGTGACCCCGGCGGCGACGCCCGAGCGCGCCCAGGCCTCGAGGGCGCGGACCGTCGTCGTCCCGCAGGCGACCACGGGCCGGCCCGCGCGGCGCGCCGCCTCGACCGCGCCCGCGGTCGCCGCGGGGATCGCGTAGCGCTCCGCGTGCATGACGTGGTCCTCGAGGCGCTCCGCGCGGACCGGCGCGAAGGTGCCCAGCCCCACGTGCAGGACGAGCCGGGCGATCTCGACGCCGCCCGCCTCGAGCGCGGCGAGGAGGTCCGGCGTGAAGTGGAGCCCGGCCGTCGGCGCCGCGATCGCGCCCGGCTCCCGGGCGAACACGGTCTGGTACGCCTCGCGGTCGGACGGCTCGTCCTCGCGCCCGAGGTACGGCGGCAAGGGCATGTGCCCGAGCGCGTCCGCGACCTCGAGGGCCGGACGGTCGGGCGGGAAGCGGACCCGGTAGCGCCCGGGCGCGAGCCGCTCGACCACGCGGAGGGGGACGGGCGCGGCGTCCGCCGCGCCGCCCGCCCGCGGCTCGAGCGTGACCTCCTCGTCGGGCGGGCGGAGCGCGCCGCCCGCGCGCACGAGCGCGTCCCAGTCGCCGTCGGGCCGCGGCTCGACGAGGAGCACCTCGACCTTGCCCCCGGTCGCGCGCCGCCCGAGCAGGCGCGCCGGGATCACGCGCGTCTCGTTGAGCACGAGGAGCGCGCCCCTGGGGAGCAGCGCCCCCAGGTCCGAGAACACGCGGTGCTCGGGCGCGCCCCCCCCGCGCGGGAGGGCGAGGAGCCGGCAGGCGTCCCTGCGCGCGAGCGGCGCCCGGGCGATCCGCTCGGGCGGCAGCTCGAAGTCCCACTCGGCGAGGCTCACGGCGGTCTCCGCCGGCGCGGCGTCAGGCGGCGGGCGGCTCGCCCGTCGGGCCGGCGGCGGGCGCCGGGCCGCCGGACGGCGCGCTCGCGGCCGGCTCGAGCGCGGCCTCCTCGTCCTCGAGGTCCTCCTCGAGCACGACCTCGGTGTAGTCCTCGCCCTCGACCTCCTTGCGGAGCAGGAAGTAGAGCGTGGTCTGCGCGCCGAAGAAGTAGGCGATCATGTAGCCGTAGAGGAGCACCCGCCCCAGGTTCACCCAGATCGACACGCCGCGGGCGAGGAACGCGGTGCTGCCCTCGACCGCCGGCGCGATGTCGAGCGTCGGGCCCTGGCCCACGGCGACGAAGCGCAGGCCGAGGCGGTCGTCCGCGGGGTCGTCGGGCTTCGCGCCCACGGAGAAGAGGTCGTAGCTGACCCCGCCGTCCCGCCCGGGGGTCCGGTAGCCCAGCTCGTGGCCGTGCTCGTCGCGGGGCAGCGGCCCCGTGAGGTACGGCCCGGTCCAGCGCGCCTCCGGCTTGACCCGGCGGGCCTCGGTCAGGTCCGGCGCCGCCACGAGGTCGCGCAGGGCGGCCGGGTAGTCGCCCACGTCCTCGCGGTAGCGCTCGAGCGCGAGCTCGATCCCCTGGCGCACGTAGACGCGGCCCTGCTCGTCCGGGCGGTACTCGCGCCCGATCACGCGGCCGTAGACGAAGTCGGCCCGCCCGGGCAGGTAGACGACCCCGAGCGTCGAGGGCACCTTGAGCGCCGCGCGGGCCTCGTCGTCGAGCTCGACCGTGCGCGTGCCGGCGCCGAGGCCCCACGCGCCCACGCTGAGCGAGCGGACGCTCAGCTCGAGCAGGCCCTGCCCGCCCACGAACACGACGCACAGGTAGGCGAGCACGGCGCCGTTGACGAGCAGCACGTTCCAGGGGCGCGAGAGCACGTAGTCCCAGGCCCGGCTGACGCCCTCGAAGGCGTCGGCGACCTCGGTCGCGATCGAGGCCGCGGCGAGGTTGAGCCCGAACAGCCCGAGCAGGAGCGCCAGCACCACGAAGAACGAGGTGATGAGCACGAGCCCGAACAGGAGCGCGACGAGCACCCCGCCGAACCATCCCAGGCGCCCGACGCCGCCCGCGATCGAGGCGTTCGTGACCAGGTAGAAGAACCCGACGATGATCAGCACGAACGCGACCGTGCCGAGGACGGACGGCGCGCGCCGCGCGCCGAAGACCAGCGCCTCGCGCAGCTCGAGCCCCTCGTCGCGCGCGAGCTCGAGCGCGGCGAGGCGCGAGACCGCGCAGGCGAGGAACGCCCACACGACCGCGGACCAGGCGCCGAACGTCGCGAGGACGAGCGCGGGGTAGTGCGTCCAGGCCGCGTCGATCCCGACCCAGCGGCCGAGGACCTGCCCGGGGTGCCCGAGCCAGGACAGGCCGTTCCCGATCACCCCGCCCAGCAGGCGGCAGGAGGTCGTCCCGGGGACGTGGAAGCCCTCCTCGATCCCGCGCACGCCGAGCCAGTAGACGAACAGGCCGACCGTCGCGATGAACACGGCGTTGAAGCCTTGCGGGACCTTGAGCCCGTCGAACAGGCCCCGCCGCTCGAGGTGACCTTCCACGCCCTACCTCCCGCGCAGGCCCACCGGCCGCGCCCCCCGTTCGAGGGCGCGGAATGTAACCGATGCGGAATTGCGGTGGTAGCGGGCAGGCTACGCCCGCCCGTCCGCCCCCCCACCCCC
>JANJTH010000720.1 GCA_024711205.1 Planctomycetota bacterium
GGCCGCGCGGGTCGACTCGGCGAACAGGCGCGCGAAGCCCGAGAGGACCTGGGCGAAGCGCGCGTCGTCGCCGGTGCCCCGGCGCGCGTGGGCGAGGAACGTGAGCCCGCCCGCGCGCGCCGCGGCCACGCGGGGCGCCACGGGCGCGAGCGGCCCGTGCACCGCGGGGGGCAGCGGCACGCCGCGCGCCGCGAGCGCCTCGGGCCCAGCGACCCAGGTCTGCGCGGCGTAGACCCCGATCGCATCGGCGCGCGCGCGGACCTCGGCGGGGGGGAGCTTGGCGAAGCTCGGGAACAGCCGCCCGAGCAGCCCCAGGACCTCGTCCTCGGGGGTCACGTGGGTCCTCCCAGCCCGGGCCCCGCTCCGCGCGGCCGCTGGCCCCCGGCGGGGCGTGCGCTCGGCTCCGGCATCGCTCCCGAAGGTAGTGCCATCGGGCGCGCCGCGCCAGGCCGCGCCGGCGCGCCTTGCCGCCCGCCGACGGCCCGTCTATCTTCAAATCGGTCCACGACATACGGACGGGACGAGAGAGCCGAGCCCAGGGTGTCCGTCCGCGGGAGCACGAGAACCGTCGCCCTGGTCGACCTGTTGAGCCTGATCCAGGGCAACGGGCACGCGGGCACCCTGAAGGTCGAGGTCGGCGAGCGCGCGACGAAGCTCCACTTCTTCCGCGGGCAGATCTACCTGCCCACGGGCGGCTCGCGCGGCGCCTACCGGATCGGCGCGCTCCTCGTGCGCGCGGGCAAGCTCACGGGCAAGGACCTCCTGCGCGCGCTCGCGCTCCAGAAGGGCGAGGGGCACAAGGAGCGGCTGGGCGACCTCCTCGTGCGCCAGGGCATGGTCACGCGCGCGGACCTCGACCAGGTGATCCGCGCGCAGTTCGAGGAGGAGCTGTCGGACCTCCTGTTCGAGCAGGACGCCGACTTCGAGTTCCGCAGGGACGTGCTCCCGGCCGGCTTCGCCGACGCGAAGGGGAACATCCAGGCGCTCGGGTTCGACACGCGCTCCGTGCTCATGGAGGCGAGCCGGCGCCAGGACGAGTGGCGGCGGATCCGCGCGGCGATCCCGTCCACGCGCGTCGTCCTGCGGCCCGCCGTCGTCGCGTCCGGCGCCTGGCACGTCGACCCGAAGGGCAACGTGACCTCCGACGTGCAGAAGGTGGCCCCCCAGCAGGACGAGGTCCTCGAGCAGATCCGGGCCCGCTGGCGCGCGGCCGGGGCCCTGTTCGAGGACAACCCGTTCGACGGGGTGCGCTCGGTCGAGGAGGTCGCGCAGGCGGCGGGCCTGCCCCTGTTCCAGGCGCTGGGCGTCGTCGCGGCCCTGCGCCAGGACGGGCTCGTGCGCGAGCTCGCCGTGCCCGAGCTCGAGCTGGGCGTCGTGACGCAGCTCCGGGACCAGCGCCCGCGCACGGCCTACAAGCTCTACGAGTGGGCCAACGAGTCGGAGAAGCTGCGCGACGCGGCCGGGCGGCTCGACAAGCTCGTGCTCCGGCCCGAGCACCTCGACGGGCAGAGCTTCGTGACCCGCACGACGAGCGTGCGGGCCCTCCAGATCCTCTCGCGGCTGCTCCGCCGCGAGGCGCCGTTCCGCTACCGGGCCCGCGAGGGCGACGCGATGGTCGAGGTGTTCCACCTCGGCAACACGCTCCGGCTCCACCTCGTCGGCCCGCGGCGGACGCACAGCACGACCCGCTACCTGCGCCGGCGCGGGGCCGTCACGGGCGCCCAGGTCGAGGACGCCCGCCGCGTGGCCGAGGAGACGAAGCGGCGCCTCGACCGCGTGCTCCTCGAGGACGGCTTCGTCGCCCGCGAGGACTGGGTGCGCGCGGTGAAGGACAAGGTCGTGTCCGGCCTGTTCAGCGTGTTCGGCTGGGCGGAGCCGGAGGTCGAGGTCCAGGGGGGCGAGGTCTCGCCGCCGCCGCCGGGGAGCGTCCACGGGCTCGTCTGCGAGATCCCGCTCGACGTCGGGCTGCGCGAGTCGCTCCGGCGCGACCTGCTGCGCTGGAAGGCGCTCCTCCGGGTGATCCCCACCCCGGAGGTCGTGTTCATCGTCGCGCGCCCGACCCCGGAGGGCCGCCCGCGCCGGGCCCACGACCTGTTCGACGGGCGCCGCACCGTGCGCGACCTCATCGCGCTCGCGCGCGTCGCGCCGCTCGAGCTCGTGCGGTTCGTCTACGACTGCGCGAAGAGCGGGCGGATCCGCCCGCTCAACGACCGAGAGCACTACGAGCGGCTCGAGGCCTGGCGGCAGGCCTCCCGGCTCGACGACGCGATCACGATCTGCAAGAGCGCGATCGCGCTCGGCTACGCGCCGAAGCTCTACCGCGAGCGGCTCGACGAGCTGCGCGCGCAGCTCAAGTCGCGCGCGCCGAAGGCGACCGAGGCGCGGCCCGTGCTCCAGGGCGACGCCAAGAGCCTGAGCCTCGCCGAGACGCTCCAGCTCCTCCGCCAGGGGAAGTGCACGGGGACGCTCCGGATCACGGACGGCGAGCGCGACAAGGTGTTCTTCCTCGACGACGGCGTGCTGCACGTGCTCAAGGTCGAGTCGTCCGAGGCCGACCGCGAGGTGTGGGACCTCATCATGGGCGACGAGACGCACCACTCGCTCGACCTCGGCGACCTGCTCAAGCGCCGCGGCCACGTCACCGAGCAGGAGGTCGGCGCGGCGGAGCTCGAGAGCATCAAGGACGACATCTTCGAGGCCTTCCTCTGGGAGGGCGCGACGTTCGAGTTCGTGCAGAACCTCCTCCCGAGCGAGATGCGCGTCGACACCGGGCGCGCCACGAAGCTCGCGCTCGACACGGACCGCCTGCTCATCCAGGCCATGACCCGGCTCGCGGAGTGGGACGACCTGCGGACCGTGCTGAAGAGCGACAAGGCCGTGTTCCGCTACGCGTCCCCCAGGGCGCAGCTCGAGGCCGTGCAGGCGGCGGAGGTCGGCGCGCTCGCCTACCTGTTCGACGGAAAGCACACGCTGAACGACGTCGTGCGGATCAGCGGGGAGAACCGCTTCAAGGTCTACCGGCGCGTGCGGGGGCTCGTCGACCGGGGCCTGCTCGTGCTCGCGCCCGACGCGCCGCGGCCGTCGGCGCCCGCGAAGCGCCCGCGCAAGGCGCTCGCCTCGGGGCGGATCCCGCGCCTCGAGGAGCCGGCGGGGACGCTCGTCCCCGGCGCAGGGGCCGGCCCCGCGGCGCGACCTGGC
>JANJTH010000014.1 GCA_024711205.1 Planctomycetota bacterium
GGCCGCCCGCCGCCTGGCCGCCCGCCGCCTGGCCGCCCGCAGCCTGGCCGCCCGCAGCCTGGCCGCCCGCAGCCTGGCCGCCCGCAGCCTGCGTCGCGGCCGAGCCGGTGGACTGGTCGGTCCACGCGGCCGGCGGCGCGACCTCGAGCACGAGCAGCTCGGCCTCGCCGCCGCGCGCGAGCACGGCCCGCACGCGCACGAGGCGCGGGAGCGAGTCGACCGCGCCCGAGTCCCAGGTCTCGAGCCAGCTCTCCCCGTCGAAGCAGCGGACCTCGAGCCCCACGACCTCGGCGCAGACGGCCTCGGTGGGCTCCGGGTCGGCGCCGGTCACGGGGTCGCGCACGCGCGTCGGGCGGCGCACGAGCCCGCGCTCGGGCGTCGCCGGGTCCTCGTCGATCTCCCAGACCACGCTCCAGATCGCGCCCTCGCCGGGCGGCGCCTCGCGGCCGAAGGCGCGCGCGGCGGGCAGCGTCGCGAGCGTGAGCTGGTCCCGCGCGCCGACCGGCCACGGCTCGGCCTCGGGCCACGGCGCCGCGCCCTCGAGCGCCGCGGCGAGCTCCGCCGGCAGGAGCGCCTCGCCGCTCGCGGTCAGGCCCGGCGCGGCCTGGACGACGATCCCCGAGGCGTAGAGCCCGCCCGGGGGCAGCACCGCGCGGAGGTCGGCCTCGAGCCGGCGCAGGACCGCGCCGCGCACGGCCCGCGCCGCGCCGGCCTCGGCCACCCGCTCGCCGGCCTGGTGCAGGACGCGGAGCAGGCTCGCCGCCGCCAGCCCGAGCACGGCCGCGATCACCGAGGCCACGAGCAGCTCGAGCAGCGTGAAGCCGCCCCGCCGCGCGCGGGCTCGCCCGGCCGCCGCCCCGGCCCCCGTGAGGTGCGTCGCCGGAGGCGTCACTGGGGCGGGGCCTCCGGGTCGACGAAGTAGGTCCGCGCGACCGTGAGGTCCTGCGCGACGCCGCCGCGCTCCCAGCCCACGACGACCGTCACGTCGCGCAGGCTGTCGAGCGCCCCCTGCCGGACGGTGACCGACCAGGTCCAGGCGGCGTCGCCGTCGGCGGCGAGGTCGCCCGAGGCGTCGCTCAGCGGCAGCGCGCCGGCCGCGAGCCGCGCGAGCAGGTTCGCCGCGTGCCCCGCGGCCCGCTCGAGGTCGGCCGCGCGCGCCTCGGCGCGCAGCGTCGACGCGAGCGCCGCGCCGGTGACGGCGACGCCGGCCCCGAGCACGACCGTCGCCACGAGCGTCTCGGCGAGGGTGAGCCCCCGCCGGCGCCGCGCCCCGCCGCGCGTCCGCGCCGTCCGGCGCGAGGGCCCGCTCACGGCGCCTCCTCGCCCAGGTCCGCGCGGTCGGGGTCGAACAGCGTCGTGAGCCCGGTGACCGGCAGCACGACGAACGCCAGGCGGTCGTCGCCGCCCGCGGTCGCGAGCACGAGCCGGGCCGAGGTCGCCTCGCCGTGCCGGTCGAACGCGACCGCCACGGGCGCGAGCGGATCCTGCGCCTCGTCGTCGAGCCAGGCCTCGACGAGCCCGACCCCGTCGCCGAGCGGCTGCGGGCGCGCCCACCCCGTCTCCTCCTCGAGCAGCTCGAGCTCGGGCTGCTCCGGGTCGGAGGGTGGCGCGAGCGGGTCGCGCGCGCGCGCCAGGCGCGCCGTGCCCTCGAGCCCGTCGACCACGACGAGGTGCGTGCGCCCCTCGGAGGCCGCGCGCGCGCGCGCCTGCCGGGCCAGCCCCGTGAGCAGGCGGCCCGCGTCGACGAGGCGCCGGTGCTCTCGCGAACCCGCGAGGCGCGGACCGACCATGGCCGCGAGCACGCCCGCGACGAGCGCCACGAGGATCAGCTCGAGGAGCGTGAAGCCGCGCCCGCGGGCGCGCCCCGCGCCCCGCCACGCCCCCCCGCCTCGTCCCGCTCGTCGATCCACGTCCACCGTCTGCCGCTCGCGCCGCCCTCGGCGCACCCACCACGAACGCCCGACCCCGGGCGGAGTTCCGCGCGGCGCGCCGTTCGCAGCGCACCGTCCCGACCGCCTGGGCGGGCCGCCCTACCAGTTCCCGATGTCGTCCTCGGTCCCCTCTTGCCCGTCCGGCCCCATGGAGAGCAGGTCGTAGCCGTCGGGGTTCCGCGTGCCAGGGCAGCGGTAGACGTACTCGTTCTGCCACGGGTCGAGCGGGACCTCGCGGTCGAGGTAGGGGCCCTTCCACTTCTTCGGCTCGGGCGCCCCCGAGGGCTGCGCGCGCAGCGCCGCCAGCCCCTGCGCCGTCGACGGGTGGTGGCCGTTGTCGACCTCGTACACGTTGAGCGCCGTGCTCAGCATGGAGTTGATCTGCGACTGCGCGGCCGAGATCCGCGCCTCCTCGCCGCGGCCCGTGAGCTTGGGCAGCACGAGCGCGGCGAGCACGGCGATGATCACCATGACGAGCAGGAGCTCGATCAGCGTGAAGCCGCGCCGCGCGCGGCGCCGGGGGGGGGGCATGGTCATGGGGGAAGGACCTCCTCGCGTGCGCGTCACTTGACGAGCGTGTTCAGGCTGAAGACGGGCAGGAGCGCGGCGACGACCACGAAGAACACGACGCCCGCGACCGTCACGACGAGCAGGGGCTCGAGCAGCCCCGTGAGCACGTGGAGCGCGTGGTCGACCTCCTCGTCGGCCCGGTCGGCCGCGCGCTCGAGGACCTCGGCCAGGTTGCCGGTCTCCTGCGCGACCTCGACCATCTCGACGACCTGCGGGGGGAACAGCCGCGTCGCGCGCAGCGGCTCGGCGAGCGCCGCGCCCTCGCGCATGGAGCCCGACGTCGCCTGGAGGCGCAGCGCGAACTCGCGGTTGCCGGCCGCGTCGCGCGCGATCTCGAGCCCCTGGAGGATCGGGACGCCGCTCGCGATCAGCGTGCCCAGCGTCCGGCAGTAGCGGGCCACGCACGCCTGCCCGACGACCGCGCGCAGCGCGGGGACCCGCAGGAGCAGCGCGTCGAGCTTGCCGCGGCCCTCGTCGGTCCCGAGCCAGCGCGCGAGCCACACGCCGCCGCCGACGAGGAGGAGCGCGAGCAGCCAGCCGTAGCCGCGCACGCCGTCGCCGATCGCCATGAGGATCTGCGTGGGCACGGGCAGGTCGCCGCCCAGGTCCTCGTAGATCACCGAGAAGCGCGGGACGACCCACGTGAGCAGGAACACGACCGCCCCGACGCTCAGGACGCACAGGGCCGCCGGGTAGGTGAGCGCCCCGCGGACGCGCCGGCGGAGCGCCACCTCGCGCTCGGCGAAGGTCGCGACCCGGCGCAGGGCCGCGTCGAGGAAGCCGCCGGCCTCGCCCGCGCGCACGAGCGAGATCGCGGTGCGTTCGAACAGCTCGGGCCTGCGCGCGAGCGCCTCGTGGAGCGGGGCGCCCTGCGCCACGTCGCGGCGCACGTCGCGCAGCGAGGCCCGCGCGCGCGCGTCGTCCTTGCCCTCGCGCGCGCCCCACACGACGCGGCCGCCCTCGCCCGGGTCGCGCGTCACCGCGTCGAGGCCCTTGAGGATCGGCACGCCGGCGGCGCTCAGGTCGGCGAGCTCCCGCGCGAAGCGGGCCGTCGTCTCGGCGCCGATCCGCGGCTGGAAGCCCAGCGCCTCGAGCGCCTGCGCGAGCGTGAGCCCGCCGCCGCCGCCGCCCAGGACCGACCCGGCCGGCGCGCCTGCCCCGGCCGCGCCGGCCGCGCCCCCGCCCTGGCTCGTCGTGAGCTCGAGCGGGAACAGGCCCATGCGGTCGAGGGCGCCCAGCGCGGCCCGCTCCGTCTCGGCCGGGAGGGAGCCCCGGACGAGCGAGCCGTCGAGCTTGCGCGCGGTGTAGGCGAAGGTGGCCATGGGCTACTCGGCCCGCGTCACGCGGGCCACCTCCTCGGGGGTCGTGATCCCGAGCCGCGCCAGCCGGAGCCCGTCGTCGCGCAGCGAGCCCAGCCCGCGGGCGCGCGCGTGCGCGCGCAGCTTCACGGCCGAGGCCCCCTGCGTCGTCAGCTCGCGCAGGCCCTCGTCGACCGGGATCATCTCGAACACGGCCGTGCGCCCCCGGTAGGTGCGCCCCTGGCACGCCTCGCAGCCGCGCCCGCGCCGGATCGTCGCCAGGTCGAGCGCGCCGAGCTCGGCGAGGAGCGGACGGTCGGCCTCCGTGGGCGGCGTGACCTCCGCGCAGGCGTCGCACACGCGCCGCAGGAGCCGCTGGGCGATCAGGCCCTCGATCGTGGCGGCGACGAGGAACGGCTCGACGCCCATGTCGACGAGGCGCGGGATCGCGCCGGCCGCGTCGTTCGTGTGCAGCGTCGAGAGCACGAGGTGGCCCGTGAGCGCGGCCTGGACCGCGATCTCGGCCGTCTCCTGGTCGCGGATCTCGCCCACGAGCACGACGTCCGGGTCGTGGCGGAGGATGCTCCGCAGCGCGCGCGCGAACGTCAGCCCGATCTTGTCGCGGACCTGGATCTGCGACACGCCCTCGAGCCGGTACTCGACCGGGTCCTCGACCGTGATCACCTTGAGGGTCACGCGGTCGACCTCGCGCAGGCCCGCGTAGAGCGTCGTCGACTTGCCGCTGCCCGTCGGCCCGGTCACGAGCACGATCCCGTTGGGCGCCGCGAGCATGCGCCGCATGGCGGTCGCGTGGTGCTCGGCGAGCCCGACCTGCTCGAGCGACAGGCTCGAGACGCCGCCCGCGGCGTCGAGCACGCGCAGCACGACGCCCTCGCCGTAGATGTTCGGGATCACCGACACGCGCACGTCGAGCTCGCGGCCCTGCACGCGCACCCGGAACCGGCCGTCCTGCGGGAGGCGCTTCTCGGCGATGTCGAGGCTCGCCATGATCTTGAGCCGCGAGACGATCGCCGCCTGGAAGCGGTTCAGCTCGCGGGGGAGCTGCGCGGGCTGGAGCACGCCGTCGACCCGGTAGCGGACCTTGAGGTCGTTCTGGGCCGGCTCGATGTGGATGTCCGAGGCGCGCGCAGTCAGCGCGTCGAGGAGCAGCCGGTTCACGAACTGGATGAGCGCGGCGTCGTCCTTGGCGTCGAGGTCCCCCTCGACCTCGCTGTCGTGGGTCGCCGCGCGCGCCCCGACCTCGGCCCGGTCGAGCGCCTCGGCGCCGACGCCGTAGAGGCGCGCGATCGCCTCGTCGAGGTCCTCCTGCGGCGCGAGCTGCGCCTCGACCTCGAGCCCCGTGAGCAGGCGGAGCTCGTCGAGCGCCGCGACGGAGTAGGGGTCGGCCGTCGCGACCTGGAGCCGGCCGTTCTTGCGCGCGAGGGGGACGACGCGGCTGCGGAACACGAGCCGCGCCGGCACCGCGTCGAGCGCGGCCTGCTCGGGGACGAACCCGCGCAGGTCGGCGAGCCGCATGCCGGTCTGCTCGGCGAGGGCGCGGGCGACGTCGCGCTGGGCGCAGGCGCCGAGCCGGACGAGGACCTCGCCGAGGCGCTCGCCCGGGCCGCGCGCCGCGAGCGCGGTCGCCACGTCGTCGGCGGTCACGGCCCCGCACCCGATCAGGATCTCGCCCAGCCTCGCCATGGTCCTCGCCTGGAAGCCCTCGTTGTCCCACCCCCCGCGCGGGGGGCCAAGTGGAAACGCCGCGGACGCAGGGTGCGTCCGCGGCGTTCGTCTCGCCCGCGCCGGGCGAGCGCCGTCACGCCGGCGCCGAC
>JANJTH010000031.1 GCA_024711205.1 Planctomycetota bacterium
CCGGGACGGCGACGAGCCCGGGGGCCGCGGGGCGTGACGTCGGCGCGGAGGCGCCCCCGGCGGCGTCGGGCGGGCTCACGACGCGCGCGGACCCGCTGCCGCGCGCGCGCCCGGGGGACGGCCGGGTCCGGCTGCTCCTGCTCGTGACCGAGCTCCGGCCGGCCGGGGCCGAGCGCGTCGTGCGCGACCTCGCGCTCGGGCTCGACCCGGCGCGCTGGCGCGTCGTCGTGGCCTCGCTCACGAGCCCGGGCGGCGACGACGGGGCGGTCGCGCGCGACCTGCGGGCCGCGGGGCTCGAGGTCGTGTGCCTGCGCGCGCCCGGGCCGCTCGCGCCGGGGGCCGCGCTCCGGCTCGCGCGGCTCGTGCGCGGGCTCCGGCCCCACGTGCTCCACGCGCACCTGTTCCACGCGAACCTCGCCGCGCGGACGCTCGGCCGGCTCGCGGGCGCGCGCCGGGTCGTCTCCACGCACCACGTCGTCGAGCGGCGGCGCCTCCCCGCGCGCGCCCTCCTCGAGCGCCTGACCGCCAGGCTCGACGACCGGACCGTGTGCGTCTCGGCGGCCGTGGCCGCGCACGCGCGGGCCGCGCTCGGCGCCTCGCGCGCGCGGCTGCGTGTCGTGCCCAACGGCGTCGACCTCGCCCGCTTCGCGTGCCCGCCCGCCGAGGCGGACGGGCAGGGCCCCGGCGGCGGCGGGGACCGTGACGCCCGGCGCGCCGCCGCGCGCGCGCGCTGGGGCCTCGAGGGCCCCGGGCCCTGGCTCGGGGCCGTGGCCCGGCTCGACCGGCAGAAGGGGCTCGACGTGCTCCTCGCGGCGCTCGCGCGCCTGCGGCCGGCGCGGCCCGACCTGCGGCTCGCGCTCGCCGGCTGGGGGCCCGAGGAGGGCGCGCTCCGCGCGCAGGCCGACGCGCTCGGCCTCTCCGGGGCGGTCCGGTTCCTCGGCTACGTCGACGACGTGCCCGCCCTCCTCGGCGCGCTCGACGTGCTCTGCCTGCCGTCGCGCTGGGAGGGGTTCGGCCTGGCGGCCGTCGAGGGGCTGGCCGCCGGGCTGCCGCTCGTCGCCTCGCGCGTCGACAGCCTCCCCGAGGTCGTGGGCGACGCGGGGCTGCTCGTGCCCCCCGACGACGCGGTCGCGCTCGCGGCCGCGCTCGCGCGCGTCCTCGAAGACCCGCCGCTCCGGGCGGACCTCGCCGCGCGGGGGCCCGCGCGGGCCGCCCGGTTCGGCTGCGCCGCCATGCTGGCCGGCTACGAGCGGGTCTACCGCGAGCTGCTCGGGGCCGGCCCGGCCAGGACGCTGGGCGCGGCCCCCGGGCCCGGGGTAGAGTCCCGCGCGTGACGAAGCGCGGGACCCGCCGCCTGTGCCCGATCTGCGCCGCCGCGTCGAAGGCCGACGCGCGCCGCTGCGAGGCGTGCGGGTCGACGCTCGTCGGCCTCGAGCTGGCCTGGGAGACCGCGCCCCCGCCTCGCCCCGCGAAGGCCGGCGCGCCGGCTCCGGACGCGCCGGGCGAGGTGGGGGTCCGGGGCGTGACGACGGTCGCGGGCGCGCTCGTCGCCTACGGCGCGGGCGCCTGGCTCGACCCGCTCGGGCAGGGCCTGCACGCGCTCCTCGCCCTGGCCGGCGCGCTCGCCGGCTGGCAGCTCGGGCGCCAGCTCGACGGCCCGGGCGCGCCCTCGAAGTAGCCGCGCCCGGGCTCTCGCGTTCAGTCGCGCGGAGCGACCGGCGCGGCCTCCTCGTCGCCCACGGGCCGGCCGAGCTGGATCACGATCGACCCGCCGCCGCCGCCGCCGCCGCCGCCGCCGAGCTGGAACTGCGCCTCGAGCGCGCGCACGATCCGGACCTGGAGCTCCTGGAGGTGCGCGGCCGTGTAGGGGTCGGCGTCCTTCAGCTCGAGCCCGGCGATCGCCTGCTGGAGCCGGCGCAGCTCCTGCCGCGCGAACATGCGCGCCACGGGCGGCGTCGACCCGGTCTCGCCCTCGAGCGCCATCTGGATCAGCTCGCCCGCGTAGTGGCGCTGCAGGTTGCGCTGGATCGTCGAGATCGCGGGCTTGCGCGCCGTCCCCGCGGGCAGCGGGCCGCCCTGGACGACGGCCCCGAACACGGCCTTCGTCACGGCCTCGAACACCTCGGGGACCGTGAGCAGGTCGGCGTCGGGCGCGACCTTGGCCTCGGCGTCGACGAGGCGCTCGATCGTGCCCGGGTTGAGCAGGCCGAACACGACCCACGACTGCACGTCGAGCACGCGCTGGAAGTAGGGGTAGCTGTGCGGGCGGGTCCGGTCGGTGCTCCCCCAGTGGCTCCAGTTGCCCTTGGCGAGCTTGCGCAGGACCTCGGGCGGGACCGTGAGGTTGCCCTCGGCGAGCACGCGCTCGCACAGGAGCGCGAGCGCGCGCCGCTGCGTCGCGGCGTCGATCGGCGTGATCGGGTCGCGCCCCTCGGCGTCGCCCTTGTGGTGCCGCGTCACGTGCTGGCCGCCCACGTAGCGGGCCGCGAGCACGGCCGACGACTGGTAGTCGTACATCAGCATGTCGAAGGCCCGCCGCGCATCCTGGAAGCCGTCGCCGTCCTTGACCACGCGGTCGACGACCTGCGGCCACATGCGCGCGGCGAGCGCCATGCGCCCCTGCGCGAACTCGAGCGGGTCCTGGCCCAGGTCCCAGCGCACGATGTACGGGTCGGGCCCGGTCGTGTCCTCGTCGGTCCCGTAGGCGTGCTGCGGCGAGGCGACCGACGCGACGGTCGCCTTGAGCCCGGCGGCCTCGTCGGGGAAGGGCGCGTAGCCGTACTGGATCGCCCAGAGGTCGTAGGGCCCGAGCGTGCGCATGGACCAGGCGCCCTGGGTCCCCTCCTCACCCAGCTTGATGTTCACGGGCGTGTAGTCCATGACCGAGGCCGTGATGTCGTCGGGGCGCGCCTCGCCGTTGATCTCGGCGAGCGGCCGCCAGGCCGAGGCCCGGAAGTTGTGCCGGAGCCCGAGCGTGTGCCCGACCTCGTGCATGACGACGTCCTTGACGATCTCGTTCATGAACGCCTCGGGGTACTCGCCCGGCTTGCCGGGCCGGCCCACGAGGTCGAGCGCGAGCACGCCGAGCGCGGCCTGGTGCGCGACGCCGGCGCCGAGCGCGCAGGCGCGCGGGTCGTCGCCCGGAAGGCCGCCGTGGGCGCCGCGCCCGCCGAGGGCGAGCGGCAGGTGCTCGGGCAGCGCGTCGTCGGGGTGCCGCGCGCCCTCGGGCGCGTGCGCGAACGAGAACCGGGCCGGGTCGCGCTCGAGCAGGCGCCGGACCTCGGGGCTGAAGAACTGCTTCGGGCTCTCCTTGATCCGGTAGTCGTACTCGCGCAGGTGCACGCGGACCATGGACTCGTCGAAGATGATGTCCGCGTCGAGGATCTGCCCGGTCCACGGGTTCACGCGCGACGGGCCCATGGCGAACGCCCGGTCCGACACGATCCAGCGGAAGAAGTTGAAGCGGACGTCCTCGGGGTCGAGGTCGGCGAACTCGGTGTCGGTCTGCTGGCGGACGACGACGGCGCCGAGCAGGCCGACGGCCTCGAAGGCGCGGTTCCACTCGAGGATCCCGGACGCCACGGCGTGCCGGAACCGGAACGGGACGGTCTTCTCGACGTAGAAGACGATCGGCTCCTTGACGGGCGAGCGCTCGAGCGACGGGTCGGCCTTCTCGAGCTTCCAGCGGTTCACGAGCCGCACGAACCGGTCGCCGCCGGCCGCGTCGTCGGTGAAGTCCTTCACGGCCGTGAGGAAGTAGCCCACGCGGTCGTCGGCCGCGCGCGGCTGGTAGCGGTCCTGCTCGGGGCGCGGGAGCGCCGACAGGCTGTAGGCGAGCGTCGTGAGCCGCCCCTCGCGCCCGCGGTCGGGCAGCGTGAGCGCGAGCTCGACGTTCTGCGGGAACGCCTTGAGCTTCTCGACCTGGACGGTCTGGGCGTCGAGCCGGGCGGCGAGCCGGCCGAAGAACACCGACGCGTTGCCCGCGAACAGCGCCTTCGCGTCGACGACCGGGTTCTGGCCGTTCAGCGCGGCGATCGGCATGGCGTGGAGCACGGCGTCCGTGTAGGTCCGCTTGACCACCTCGGCCATGGGCTTGCGCGGGTCCTTGACCCGGTAGCGCACCTCGCGCTCGACGAGCAGCAGGCGCTTGTCGAGCCGCTCCCACGCGCACACCGTGTCGCTCCACTGGTAGCCCGCGTAGTCGGGCCCGCCCGTGACCGTCGTCGCGAGGAGGAACGGCGCCCCGAGCTGGCCCGCCGGGACCTCGAGGAACACGTCGTGCCCCTTGCGGTGGACCGTGAACAGCCCGCTCGAGGCCGTGAAGCCCTTCAGCACGGCCTCCGCCTTGGGCAGGTCGTCCTGCGCGACGGCGGCGGGGGCGAGGGCGAGCAGGCCGCCCAGGAGGAGGGCGGCGGTCGTGAGCGAGCGCGAAGGCATGAGCGACTCCATGCGCGACCGGGGCAATGGCCGAGGCCGGGCCGCGCGCGGGGCGCATTCAAGCACACGCGCGCAGGGCTGACGAGGCTGCGCGGCCGCCCGCGGCTCGACGCTCCCGAAGCTGGCGGCGCTCCTCGACCGGTGGCGCGCGCGGACCGTCGGCCCCCCGCGCGCGTCGCTCGCGTCGAGGGAGGCGATCTTGGGCGAGCCCGCGAACGGGCACCCCGTGGCGCAGCGCCTCACCGCCCAGGAGCCCCTCGCCCAGGGGCGCGAAGAGGGTGAGGCCCGCGGCGAGGCCCGCGGCGAGGCCCGCGCCTGCGCGCGCCCCGCGTCGCCCGCCCGGGCGCTCCCGGCCCGGGCGGG
>JANJTH010000058.1 GCA_024711205.1 Planctomycetota bacterium
GGAGCGGACCCGCTCGGCCGCGGCGCGGCCCCGGCGCGCGCCCCCGCGCCGGCCCGCCGGGCTCGACGCGCGCTGGGGCCCGCGCTACGGTGGGCGGCGATGACCGAGATCGCGCGCATCCTCGTGGCCGAGGACGACCCCCGGATCCGCACGGTGATCGAGCGGTTCCTCCAGGCCGCCGGCCACGACGTCACGGCCTGCCCGGACGGCGCGGCCGCGCTCGCGGCGTTCGACGCCCAGGGCCCGTTCGACGTCGTGCTGACCGACGTGAACATGCCCGAGATGGACGGCGACGCCCTGCTGCAGGCGCTCAAGGCGCGGGCCCCGGCCGTGCCCGTGATCGTGCTCACGGCCCGCAGCGAGCCCGAGCTGATCACCGAGCTGTTCAAGCGCGACGCGTTCCGCTTCCTGAACAAGCCGTTCGGGCGCGACGACCTGCTCGCCGCGGTGCGCGCCGCGCTCCACGACGCCGCGGACCGCGCGCCCGGCGAGCGCGCGATCGTCCACGACGAGGACGGCTGGATCGAGCTCACGGCGCCCAACCGCCAGGAGTACCTCGACCGCTTCCAGGCCTTCTGCGAGGCGATCATCGCCTCGCGCCTCGACGACAAGGCCAAGAGCGAGCTCAAGATCGCGGTGCAGGAGCTCGGGCAGAACGCGATCGAGTGGGGCAACCGCCTCGACACGAACCGGGAGATCCGCCTGAGCTACCGGCTCCACCCCGACCGGATCGCGATCCGGATCGCCGACGAGGGCCCTGGCTTCGACCCGGGCACGGTCCCCGACCCGACCGTCGACCCGATCAAGATGATCGAGGCGCGCGAGGCCAAGGGGAAGCGGCCGGGCGGGTTCGGGATCCACCTCGCGCGTCGGGTCATGGACACCGTCTCGTTCAACGAGACCGGCAACGTCGTGACCATGGAGAAGCGCTTCTAGAGGCCCGTCCGCGCGGGGCGCCCGATCCCCTGCGGGACATGCCCTCGAGGTCCGTCAGGGCGGGCTTGGCGCGCCGTCCGGCGCCGAGGCATCGTGACGGCGTGGCCGACCCGCTCGACGCGCCCGGGCTCGACGACGCGCTTGCGGCGCGCCTCCTCGCGCTCGAGCCCCGCCTGCGCGCCGCGCTCGACGCCGAGCGCGCGGAGGCGGCCGCGCGGGGCCAGACCCTCGCGCGGCGGCTCGTCGAGGCGAAGCGCCTCCCGCCCGCCGAGGTGGCCGGGCACCTCGCGGCGCTCGCGCCGGCCGCCGCGACGCCGAAGTCCCCCGCGGCGGCGCCCGGCGGGCCGGTCCGCCGCGTCGCGCTCCCGCGCCGCCTCGGGCCCGGAGACCACGTGGGCGGGCACGTGGTCGAGCGCCGCCTGGGCGAGGGCGGCATGGGGACCGTCTACGCGGCGAGGCAGGAGGGCACGGGCGCGCTCCGCGCGCTCAAGGTGCTCGACCTGACCGCGGCGCCCGACCGCCTGGCCCGCTTCCAGCGCGAGGCCGAGGCCATGGCCCGCGTCGACGACCACCCGCACGTCGTGCGCGTCTTCGGCGCCGGGACCGACGCGGGCCTGGCCTACCTGGTCCTGGAGCTCGTCCCGGGCGGTGACCTCGCTTCGCGGTTCGCGGAGGCCGGGCCGCTCGACCCCGACGTCGCGTGCGGGCTCGTCGAGCCGCTCTGCGGCGCGCTCGCGCACCTCCACGCGCGCGGGATCCTCCACCGCGACCTGAAGCCGCAGAACGTGCTCCTCGACGCGGACGGCCGCCCGCGCCTCGCAGACTTCGGCCTCGCCGCGATCACGGGCGCCGAGGCGCTCACGCGCACGGGCGCGATCGTGGGGAGCCCCGCCTACATGGCGCCCGAGCAGGTCGGCGGCCGGGCCGGGGTCGACGCGCGGACGGACGTCTACGGGCTCGGCGCGGTGCTCTACGAGCTCCTGACCGGCCGCCCACCCTTCGGCGAGGGCTGCCTGGCGCAGGTCCTGGCGCAGGTCATGACCGAGCCGCCCACGCCGGTCCGGCAGCTCGCCCCCGGCGTCTCGCAGGACCTCGAGGCCGTGTGCCTGCGCTGCCTCGCGAAGGACCCCGCCGACCGCTACCCGGACCCGCTCGCGCTCGCGGCGGACCTGGCCCGGGCCCGGCGCGGCGCGCCGCGCTCGCGTGGCGGCTCCCGCCGAGGCGGCCGACTCGTCCTCGGGCTCGCGGGAGCTGCCCTCGCGGCGGGCGTCCTCACGGCGAGCGCCCTGGTCGCGGACGTCGGCGCCGGAGCGGCCTTCGGGCCGTCCGACGCGTCGGGCCGGGCGCTGACTTCCGGCGACGGGCGAGCCGGCGGGGCGCCCGGCGCGCGAGCGCGCGCCGAGTACCTCGCCCGCTGCCGCCGCCCGTTCGGGGTCGGGCCCCGGAGGCTCGCCAAGGAGCTGGCCGCCCTGACACACGACCTCGCGCCGGAGGAGGAGGACGCGCTCCGAGCGGAGAAGTCGCTCCTCCTGGCCGATCGGGGCTGGGGAGACCTGTTGGTCGAGCGCCTCGGGCGGGGCCTGCTCTACGACGGCGCGTTGGCGGAGCTCGAGGCCGTGATCGAGGCGCCGCCCCGGGTGCCCCTGCCCGAGGCGGCGGCAGAGGCCCTGGATCGCGCTCTGCTCGCGAAGCTCGCGGGCCCCGGCCGGGGCGACCTCGACGAGGTCGCGGAGTTCGAGCTCCGGCGCGCTCGCCTCCTCGGCTTCGCCCGGCGACCGCCCGAGGCGCTCACGGAGCGGCTCCGCGCCGCCGGGCCGAGCTTCGCCAGGTCGGTTCCCGTCCTGCGGGCCATGCTCTGGGCCGACTGCGAGCTCGCCGAGCTCGCGAGCCCGGTCCGTGCGCTCGTTCGGGCGAGCCCCGCCGAGCTCGACCGAGCGCGCGCGCGGGAGCCGCGCAGCCAGGCGCTCGCGTTCGCGCGGCTCTCCGGGGCGCTCGACGTGCACGGGGGCGGGAGCACCCAGCGGGGCGGCTTGCTGGCCGACGCCCGCCTCGCGGCGAGCGGGCCGCCGAGCGACCTCGGGCCGTACTGGCAGTGCCAGGCCCGGCTGAAGCTCGCGGCGATCCTGCAGGAGGCGCTGCGCATCGGGCCGAGGCCGACGGGTCGCGGAGGGCCGACGTCCGGCCACCAGGAGGAGCTCCTCGAGGAGTACGAAGCCGTGGCGCTCGAGGTGCAGCGCTTCGTGGTGGCGCGCGCCGGCGCGCGTCGCGCGAGCGCCGCCGATCTGGTCGAGCTACGCGCGCTGACCCGCGGGGCGGCGGCCGTCCGCGAGCGGTTCGAGTCCGGGGCCGCGGCCTGGCTCGCGGCGCTCGACGCGCTCCGGCCCCTCCTCGCCCTCGAGGACCAACTGCCGCGCAGCGTGGGCTCGGAGCACTTCCTCGCGGCCGCCGGCGCGCTGCGGAGGGCCGGGGACCCCGGGGCGCGCGTGCCCGCGGCCGCAGCGCTCGGCGCCGCCCGGCGTCGTGACGAGCGCGCGTGCGCCCTGGCCGAGCTCTTGTCCTGCCACCTGGAGCTGCCGGCGCTGCGTCCGAGCCTCGGAGCGGTCGACCTCGAGCACCTGCCCGACCTCGAGGCGCTGCGTCGTCTCTGCGAGCCGGTCGAGAGCCGAGGACCTGGGGCCCTGCCGGCCGCAGGGTGGGACCTGGGGCGCATGGCCGTCCGCGCCGCCGTCGCGCGAGGCGACCTCGAGCTCGCGAAGGCTCGGGCCGCGGTCGTGGCGGCTTGGTTCCCGGCGCTGGGCGCGGAGCTCGCCGCGCTCGCCGGTGGGGCCGCTCCCGCCGGCGGGCTGCCCCCGCCGCGCGGCCGCTGACGGGCGCGCGAGCCGCGAGTCGCGAGCCGCCGTCGAGGTTAGGCTGACGGCTTCGAAGGGGGTGCTTCGCCATGTCGTTCACGCAGCAGTCGTTCGCCCTGCCGCTCGCCCTGGCCGTGGCGCTTGGCGCCGGCCACGCGGCCTCGACGGCCCTCGCGCAGGAGCCGTCGGCTGCGCCGACCGGTCCCACGACCCCCGCGGGCGAGGACACGGCCGCCTCGCTCGGGGAGCACGTCCGCGCGATCCGCGCCGCGCACGACGGCGGCGACCACGAGCGCGCCGCGGCGCTCACGCGCGCGCTGATCCCCTCGGCCGAGGAGCTCGCGGCGCTGTTCGCCCCCGACGCGGACCCGGCGATCAGCGCGAAGATCGAGCAGGGCCTCGCGCTCCCGCCCGACGCGCCGGCGAACATGGTCGGCAAGCTGCTCGCGCCCCCGGGCCGCACCGAGGTCGTCGTGCACGCGGCCACGGTCGCCGAGCTCCGGGCCTACGCGGCCGGCAGCCCCGCCGCCCGCGAGTTCCCGGGCGGCGCCCAGAAGGTCGCGGTCCACCTGCAGCCCGAGGGGCGCCGCCTGTACGAGGTCGTCCTGCGCGAGCCGGGCAAGGAGCTCGGCTCGCGCTTCCACCTGTTCTTCTGGACGCCGAAGGGCTGGCGCATGCTCGGCCCGGCCTGGCGGGCGCTGCCGCGCTGAGCGGGCGGCGCGGGGCCCGGCCTCGCGCGCCGACCGCGAGGGTCGCGCGAGCAGGGCGGGCGAGCGCGGCGAGGACGGGGCCGCCTGCGCGCGCCGGCGCGA
>JANJTH010000061.1 GCA_024711205.1 Planctomycetota bacterium
GCCGCTCGCTCCCGGGGCGACGCCCGCCGGCGGCCGCGCGCGCGCTCCCGGGGCGGCGCTCCCGCGCGGCGGGTGTCCCCGCGCGCGCGCGGGCCGAGTCGGACGGTCGCCCCGCGTCGCTCAGGCGTGCGGCTCCTTGACGACGAGCACGGGGAGCGTCGCGTGGCGGACGACGCGCTCGGCGACGCTCGAGTGGGTCAGGCGCGCGACGCCCGAGCGGGGGATCGCGCCGAGCACGAGGAGGTCGGCGCGCGCGGCGGCGGCCCCGTCGACGAGCTCGGGGGCCGGCTTGCCCGCGCGGACCGCGACGTCGACCGTGAGCCCGTGCGTGTCGATCCGGCCGAGCGCCTTGCGCAGCGCCGCCTCGGCCTCGGCCGTCGAGCCCGGCCCGGTCGCGACGCCGACGAGCCCGGCCAGGCGCGCGCCGAGCGGCTCGCCCCCGGGCACGACGCCGAGGACCGTCAGGGGGGCCACGAACGTCCGGCACAGGTAGACCGCGGCCGCGAGGGCCGCCGGGTCGGGGGCCGCGGGGTCGAGCGCGCACGTGACGCGCCGGAGCTGCTCGCGCGCGCCCCCGGGCGGGACGAGCCACACGGGCCGGCTCGACTCGCGCACGACCTTCTCCGCCGTCGTCCCGAGCAGCACGCGGTCGAGGGCGGTGCGCGCCCCGACGCCGAGCACGATGAGGTCGGCCGACTCCGCGTCGGCCAGCTCGAGGAGCCGCGCGCTCGGGCGACCCTGCGCGACGCGCGACGCGACCGCGCGCACGCCCTGCGCGGCGGGGTCCTTGGCCAGGTCGTCGAGGAGCTCGCCCACGCGCCGGTTCACGACCTCGGCGTCCTGCGGGGCGAGCCCGTCGGGGACCGCGTGCGCGAGGACGACCCGCGCGCCGAACGTCCGCGCGATGAGGCACGCCTCCTTCCAGGCGTCGATCGCGGCCTCGCTCCAGTCCATGCCGACGAGGATCGTGTTGATCGCTTGCATGCGTCCTCCCAGGTCCGGCAACGCAAAGGCCGGGCCGCGGCCCACAGGATCGCCGTGGCCCGGGCGCGCGTCGAGGGTCACCCGCGAGGGCGGGGCGGGTTGCGCCGGGGTGGGTCTCCGCGGGCCGGGCGGCGTGTCCTCCGTCCGTGACGTGGGTCGACGTGTCGCGCGCGGGCCCGGAGTCCCGCGCGCGTGACGGACGGCGCGCGCGCGCGGCGACGCCCCGGCGGCGGCGTCGCCCCGGGACCGAGCGCGGAGCCCGCCGCTGGCTCCCCGGGCGGCAGGCGGACGGCGCCGGCGCCGCACGACCGCGGACGCGGGGGCGTGCGGGGCGGCGGCGCCCGGGGCCTCGACCCCGCCGGGCGGTCGTTCCCTGGCGTCTGGCCCGCGCGGTGCGATGATCGCGCCGGGGAGAGGGGTCCGCGTGGACGCGCACCACGCCAGAACTCCGGAGGAGGTCGCGGCCGCGCTGGGCGTGGGCCCGGCCGGGCTGTCGCCCGACGAGGTCGCGCGGCGGCGCGCGGCGCACGGCCCGAACGCGCTCCCCACGCGGCCGCCGACGCCCCTGTGGCGCCTGCTCGCGCGGCAGTTCGTCGACCCGCAGATCCTGCTCCTCGTCGCCGCGGCCGGGATCGCGCTCGCGGCGGGCGCGTCCGGGGACGCGGGCGTGATCGGGGTGATCCTCGCGATCAACGCCGTGATCGGGGCCGCGCAGGAGCGCAAGGCGGAGCGGAGCGCCGACGCGCTGCGCGAGCTCGTGCGCGCGCGCGCGCGTGGTCCGCGCCGACGGCGAGCGCGAGGTCCCGGCCGAGGAGGTCGTGCCGGGCGACGTCGTGCTCCTCGAGAGCGGCGGGCGCGTCCCCGCCGACGTGCGCCTCCTCGAGGCGGTCGGCCTCGCGACGGACGAGTCGCTCCTGACGGGCGAGGCGGAGCCCGCCGCGAAGGACGCGCGCGCGGCCCTCGCGGAGGACGCCGCGCTCGGGGACCGCGCGACGATGGCCTACGCGGGGACGATCGTGGCCGCGGGCCGCGGGCGGGCGGTCGTCGTCGCGACGGGGTCGGCCACGCAGGTCGGCCAGATCGCGCGGAGCGTCGACGAGGCGGAGACCGTCGCCCCGCCGCTGATCGCGCGCATGGCGCGGTTCTCGCGGGGCCTCGCCGTCGCGAGCACGGTCTGCGTCGGCGCGCTCGCGCTCGTGGCGGTCGCGCAGGGCCACACCTTCGCCGAGGTCACGACGGTCGCCGTGGCGCTCCTCGTGGCGGCGGTGCCGGAGGGGCTCGCGATCTCGCTCACGGTCGCGCTGGCCGTGGCGACGCGGCGCATGGCGAAGCGGCGCGTGATCACGCGCCGCCTGGCCTCGGTCGAGGCGCTCGGCTCGTGCACGTTCGTGGCCTCGGACAAGACCGGGACGCTCACGATGAACGAGCTGTCCTGCACCCACGTCGCGCTCCCGGGCGGGCCGGGGCGGGCGGTCGCCGAGGTCCTCGCCGCGCGGCGCGCGGAGGGCGCGGGCGTCACCGACCCGGACCCGGTGCGCGACCTCGTCGAGGCGGCGGCCCGGGCGAGCGAGGTCGGGGGCGACGCGCCGGGCCCGGACGCGCCGGCGCGGGGGGGGGCCGAGGCCGACCGGGGGCGGCCCGTGGGGGACGCGGTGGACCGGGCGGTCCTGGCGCTCCACGCCCGCGCGCTCGGGCCGCGCGCCCCCGCGCCGACCTCGACGCCGGCGCTGCCCTACGAGAGCGAGCGCGGCTACGCGGCGCACGTATTCGAGCGCGACGGCGCCCCGTGGGTCGCCGTGAAGGGCGCCGTCGAGCGCGTGCTCCCCATGTGCGCGACGGCGCCGGGCGCGGGCGCGCCCGACGCGGTCCTCGCGCAGGCGGCCGCGCTCGCGGACGCCGGGCAGCGCGTGCTCGCGGTCGCGTGGGGCCCGCTCCCCGCGGGGCCTGGAGGCGGGGCGGGCCCCGGGGCAGCCGGGGCGAGCGCCGAGGGGCTCGCCCCCGAGCGCCTGCGCGGGCTCGAGCTGCTCGGGCTGCTCGGCCTGCGCGACCCGCTCCGCCCGGGCGCGCGGGCGGCCCTGGCCGCCTGCCGGGACGCGGGGATCGAGGTCGCGATGGTCACGGGCGACCACCCCGGGACGGCGCTCGCGGTCTCGCGCGAGCTCGGCCTGACCGACGACCCGGCCCGCGTGCTGACCGGGGCGCGCCTGCGCGAGGCCTCGCGCGAGGGCCCGGCCGCCGTCGATGCGCTCGTGCGCGAGGCGCGCGTGTTCGCGCGGGTCGAGCCGACGCAGAAGCTCGAGATCGTGCAGAGCCTGATCCGGCTCGGGCACATCGTCGCCGTGACGGGCGACGGCGCCAACGACGCCCCGGCGCTCCGGGCGGCGCACGTCGGGGTCGCGATGGGCAAGCGCGGGACCGACGTGGCGCGCGAGGCGGCCGACCTGATCCTCGCGGACGACGACTTCTCGTCGCTCGTGGCCGGGGTCGAGGAGGGGCGGATCGCCTACGCGAACGTCCGCAAGGTGATCTTCCTGCTCCTCTCGATCGGGGCGGCCGAGATCGCGCTGTTCGTGCTCGCCCGGATCTTCGACCTCCCGACCCCGCTGCTCGCCGTGCAGCTCCTGTGGCTCAACCTCGTCACGAACGGGATCCAGGACAAGGCGCTCGCGCTCGAGCCGCCCGAGGGCGACGAGCTCGCGCGGCCGCCGCGCCCGCCCGCGGAGCCGATCTTCGACCGGCGCATGATCGAGCGTGTGCTGCTCTCGGCCACGCTCATGGGCGTGCTCGCGTTCGCGATGTTCCGGACCCTCCTCCAGCTCGGGGAGCCGGTCGAGTCGGCGCGCAACGCCGTGCTCCTGCTCATGGTCCTGTTCGAGGTCGTGCAGTGCGGGAACGCCCGCTCCGAGCGCTCGCCCGTGCTCCCGCGCAGCCCGCTCGAGAACCCCTGGCTGCTCGGCGCGGCGCTCCTCGCGCTCGCCGTGCACCTCGGCGCCATGCACCTGCCGTGGATCTCCGGCGTGCTGCACGTGGCGCCGGTCTCGCTGCCGCACTTCCTGGGCTGCGGGCTGCTCGCGGTGCTCGTGTTCGCGGCGCTCGAGGTGCACAAGCACCTGCGGCTCCGGGCGCGCTGAGGGGGAGAAGAGAAGAGGGGAGGAGGGAAGAAGGGAAGAGTCCGCAGCCGGCCAGGCCGCCACCGTGAACCGATGAAAATGGGCTGCGCTCGGTGGGCGCGCGGACGGTGTCGCGCTCACGCAGGGATTGCAGGGCAGGTCCCTGCCCGACCGCGGGAACGGGAACGGGAACGGGAACGGGAAGAAGGAACGGGTTACGCGGGATTTTCGAGGCAGAAGAGGGAGGGCAAGGGCAAGGGCAAGGGAAGAACGGAGCTTCGCTGCGGGGGGGCGCTCAGGACGGCGCGTCGGGGTCGGCGGCGAGCTCGTCGGGCGTCGGGCCGGGGGCGTCGTCGTCCTGCTCGAGGTCGAGCGGCGGGGGCTCGCCGCGGGCGACCCGCTCCATGTGCTCGAGGGTCCGCTCGAGCTCGAACCGCTCGATCCGGTCGCGCGAGAGGACCGGCGCGTCGGTCACGACCGACTCGCTGCCGATCAGGATCAGCCGCTCGATGTCGCGCGCGCGGTTGACGGTCCAGGGCGTCATGAAGAACCCGCCCTGGCGCAGCTCGGCCACGAGCCCCGACGAGAGGCTCTTCCAGTAGCAGTCGACGCCGGAGACGCCCTCGCTCCGCATGGCCGTGCGCGCCTGGCGCTTCGTGAACGTGAGCGTCACGACCGGGGTCTCGGGCGCCGCCGCCTTGACCTCGGGCACGCGGTCGAACCCGCGGACGATCACGACGGCCTTGTCCGACAGGCCGTGCCGGCGGAGCGCCTCCCCGACCTTGCGCCCGATCGGGAGCCGGCGCCGCCACTTCACCTTGATCTCGACCATGGGGGCGACCCGGCCGGCCCGGCACAGGTCGAGCGCCTCGTCGAGGAGCGGGACGCGCTCGTCCTTCCAGCGCGCCCCGAACCACGCGCCCGCGGAGAGCTCGCGCACGGCCGCCGTCGGCAGGCGGTGGACCTCGCCGCGCCCGTCGGTCGTGCGGTCGACCGTCTCGTCGTGGAGGACCACGACGTCGCCGTCGGCCGTCTCGTGCACGTCGAACTCGACGAGCTCGGCCCCGTGCTCGACCGCGAGCGCGAACGCGGCCAGCGTGTTCTCGGGCGCGTTCTGCGAGTCGCCGCGGTGGGCGACCGTGAGCACGGGGAGCGTCGGCTCGCGCAGGCGGCGCACGATCGCGACGAGCGGGCTCTCGGGCAGGCCGGTCTGGGGCACGGGCCGATCCTAGCGCGCGGGGTCCGCCGGGCGCCCCGCCGGCCGGCGGGGCGGGCCCTCCGTTCAGCCCGCGCGGGGGGCCCGCCGATAGGGGGGCGAGGGGGTGCCCTGACGCAGCCCCCGGAGGACACACCGATGAAGGTCCGCGCCCCCGCCGCCCAGCCCCTGCTCCTGGGCCTCGCCCTCCTGTCCGCCGCCGGCTGCGCGCGCTTCCAGCCGACGCCGACCCTCATGGCCGCCAACGAGGCGGACCAGGTCCAGCGAGACCTCCCCGTGCCGGAGGGGTTCGAGCTCGACCGGGACGCCACGCTCCGCCACGAGCGGAGCGCCTACCGGCGGCTCCACCTCGTGTACCGCCGCGACGGCTACCTGAGCCAGGAGCGGGTGTCGGAGTTCGTCCGCAACGTGTACCCGAAGGTGGGCTGGGAGGTCCGCTTCGTCTACGGGCTCGAGCCCGCGCACGTCGTCCTCCACAAGGGCCACGAGGAGTGTCGGGTCGCGATCCGCGAGGACTCGGGCGATGGCTCGACCGAGCTCGTGCTCGACATCGAGCCGCGCCAGACCCCGGACGGAGCCCTCGTCGCGCGCGGATTCGAGCGCGATGGGTTCGTCTCAGGGTCCGTCGCAAGCGTTGAGACGAGCGTGCGACCCACGAGCGTCCCGGCCGGCGCGGCGCGAGGCACTGCAAACAAGTGACTTAACGAGCGCATGCGCAGATCGTGCGCACGCCCGGCGCGTCGATACGTTCCTCGGCGCTGAGACGTTCCCCAGAAGTTCCAGGTGGCCGCCGATCGAGCTCAGCTCGGTCGGCGGCCACAAGTCTTTCTGCGACAGTCGAAGTCGCCCCCGGTCGAGTTCGGCACGGCCAGTGCTGTAGGTCCCTCAACGATCCGCAGGACGCCGCCGAGGGGTGGAACAGCCGCGGACACAAACGACGAGAGACGGTCGTGCACGGCGGGTGGGCCGGGCGCGACAGGAGCAAGGACCATGGGCTTCGGATCGAACCGTTACGCGCTGATCCTGGGGATGCTCGCGGTGGCTGGTGCGGCGAGCGGCTGCGGCGGCGGCGGCAGCAGCAACAAGGGCTTCGCGTCGACCGTGGCGCCCGCGACGTCGGGCTCGACGGCGGCGTCGACGACGTCCGCGAGCGGCGGCACGCTGGCGGCGGGCCCCCGGCTCCAGCGCGCCTACTTCCAGGACGCGGACAACAACGGCATGATCTCGCAGGGCGACAAGGTCGTCGTCGCGTTCGAGACGAACCTCCAGCCGCTGCCGGCGAACCTCGACCCGACGCGTGAGTTCGAGCTGGCCGTCCAGGGCGACTCGTTCGGCGCGGGCGCGAAGATCGAGCAGGGGATCTCGGCCAACGAGCTGAACATCGTCCTCGGCCAGAACCCGGTCCTCCACGTCAGCGACGACTTCTCGGCCGGCAAGACGGCGGCCGGCTCGCCCTCGGCCCTCAACGTCTCGCTGTTCGCGTCGGGCGACATCCTCGGCCACGACGCCGGGCCCGTCGCCGCGGCGGTCTCGCCCGCCGACATCGGCGGCTCGCTCCAGGCCGGCTTCCGCGCGGCCCCGCTCCTCAACATCGCCCGCGGCGGCGCGGGCGCGGTGACGCTCGACGACGGCCGGGTGCTGGTCGTGGGCGGCGTGACCTCGGGCAACAAGGCGAGCAGCTACGTGGCCGACGCCGAGCTGTTCGACCCGGCGACGAACCAGTGGACGCGGGTCGCCGACCTGTCGGGCACGACGGCCGGCCGCATGATGAGCAGCGAGAAGGTCGCGGTGAAGGCCGTCCGGCAGTCGGTGATCAAGCTCACCGACGGGACCGTCCTGATCTGCGGCGGCTACGGCGTCGAGAAGCGCGGCCTGTTCGGGCTCGGCAGCGAGAAGGTCGACACGCTCGAGAGCGCGTTCATCTTCAACCCGGCCGACAACACGTTCAAGCGCGTCGGCAACATGAACTGGCCGCGGCACTCGCACACGGCCACGCTCATGAGCGACGGGCGCGTCCTGGTCGCGGGCGGCTACAACGACTCGCTGTGGAGCAAGGACAACACGCAGGCCCCGTTCGAGATCTACGACCCGGCCAAGGGCGCGTTCGAGAAGTCGGGCTCGATCTTCAGCCGGTTCAAGTCGAAGGAGGAGCGCCAGAACCACACCGCGACCTCGATCGAGGGCGGCGCCGGGATCCTGCTCGTCGGCGGCGACTTCTGGAAGGGCGGCCACCTGTTCGGCCTGATCAAGCCGAAGCTGACCATGACGAAGGGCTCGGAGGTCGTCCGCGGCACGTCGACCGAGCGCGCCGGTGACCTGAACACCCCGCGCCGCAACCACGCGGCGGCCGCGATCGGCCCGCGCAACGTCCTGATCGCCGGCGGCAACGACCTCTCGAGCACGGTCTCCCAGCTCGAGCTCTACGACACGGCGACGGCGCAGTGGACCGCGGCGGGTGACCTCGCCAAGGGCCGCGCGGGCTGCCAGATCCTGGTCGACGGCAACAAGGCCGTGATCGTGGGCGGGTTCGACGGGACGGCCGAGGTGGCGCAGGCCGAGGTGTTCGACGCCGACGCCAAGCAGCTCACGGGCACGACCTACGCGCTGGCCACCGCCCGCAACAGCTTCTCGGTGGTGCGCCTCAAGGACGGCCGGCACCTGGTGGTCGGCGGCATGACGGGCGGCGCCAAGGACGCGCTCAGCCTCGACGGCCAGGGCGTCGCGAGCTGCGAGTTCTTCGTCCGCCAGTAGCACGAGGCCCCGGCCCCCGGGGCGCCTGAAGGTCCCTTCCAGCCAGACCGCCGCGTCCGAGGGTGTTCCTCGGCGCGGCGGTCGCCTTTTTGGGACCTGGCCAGACCGCGGGGTGCTCGAGGTACGGGTCCATGCCGGGGAACGGGCTGGGCACGCGAGGATGGTAGCAGCCCCCGGCGCTGCGGTCCGGGCGCCGGCCCGGCGCCCGCGGAGGCCCCGATTGCGGGGCGCGCCGGGCCGGAGTACCTTCCGTGCCGCTCCGGACCCAAGGGAGGCGCCATGCTCCGCCGCTCGCTCGTCTCGTTCGTCGCCGTCGCGCTCGTGACCCTCGTCGCCGCCGGCTGCCGCTGCGCCTGCCCGGGCAAGGCCCCGGCCGACGCGCCGCCGGTGGCCGCCGAGCGCGACGCGAAGTCCCCCCCGGCCGAGCGGTCCTGACCGTCACCTCCCCCGCCGCCCCGCCGTCCTTGGACCCCCGCTTCCTCGACCACTTCGAGCGCCCGCGCCACGCGGGGGACCTCGCGGACGCGGCGGCGCGGGTCGAGGTCTCGAACCCGGTGTGCGGCGATCGGCTCCTGCTCGCGGCGCGGCTCGCGCCGGACGGAGGCGTCGCGCTGGCGTGGCGCGCGTTCGGCTGCTCGGCCACGCTCGCCGCGGCCTCGGCCCTGGCCGAGCTCGCCCACGGGCGCCCGCCCGCCGCGCTGGCCGCGCTCGACCGGGACGCCGTCGACCGCGCGCTCGGCGGGCTGCCCAGGCTCAAGCGCCACGGGGCCGACCTGGCCGTCGACGCGCTCCGGGCCGCCCTCCGGGCCCTCGCGGCCCCCGCCCCACAGCCCCCCACCGAGGTGACCTCGTGAGCGTGAAGAGCGACAAGTGGATCCGCCGGATGGCGCTCGAGCACCGCATGATCGAGCCGTTCGTCGAGAAGCAGGTCCGGCAGGGCGTCGTGAGCTACGGGCTCAGCTCCTACGGCTACGACCTGCGCGTCGCCGACGAGTTCAAGATCTTCACGAACGTGAACACGACGATCGTCGACCCGAAGAAGTTCGACCCGTCGTCGTTCGTCGACGTGAAGGGCGACTGCATCATCCCGCCCAACTCGTTCGTGCTCGCGCGCACGGTCGAGTACCTGCGGATCCCCCGCAACGTCGTCACGATCTGCGTCGGCAAGAGCACCTACGCGCGCTGCGGCATGATCGTCAACGTGACGCCCTTCGAGCCCGAGTGGGAGGGGCACGCGACGCTCGAGATCTCGAACACGACCCCGCTCCCCGCGCGGATCTACGCGAACGAGGGGCTCTGCCAGGTCCTGTTCTTCGAGTCGGACGAGCCGTGCGAGACGAGCTACGCCGACAAGGGCGGGAAGTACCAGGGCCAGGGCCCGGAGATCGTGCTCCCCCGCATGTGAGCCGCGCGGGCCCGGATGGGGTGGTCCCCGGGCGCGCGGCGTGGAACATGAGCGCCTGACCCCGCACCCGAGGGAGGCGCCGTGCAGTTCATCGAGGCCAGCAAGTTCTACTTCGACCAGGCGGCGAAGGCCCTGTCGCTCGGCAGCCGGCGCGAGCGGCAGCTCCTCACGCCCATGCGCGAGATCAAGGTCGAGCTCACGCTCCCGCTCGACAACGGCGAGATCGCGACGTTCATCGGCTACCGCGTGCAGCACGACAACGCGCGCGGGCCGATGAAGGGCGGGATCCGCTACAACCCCGCGGTCGACCCGGACGAGGTGACGGCCCTCGCGACGCTCATGACCTGGAAGACGGCCGTCGTCGACCTGCCCTACGGGGGCGCCAAGGGCGGGATCAACTGCGACCCGCGCCAGCTCAGCCAGGACGAGCTGCAGCGGCTCACGCGGCTCTGGACCGACGCGATGCACGACGTGATCGGGCCGAACCTCGACATCCCGGCCCCCGACATGGGCACGAACGCCCAGACCATGGCCTGGATCGTCGACCAGTACGCGAACTACAAGGGCTGGCAGCCGGCCGTCATCACGGGCAAGCCGATCGAGCTCGGCGGCAGCCTCGGCCGCGAGGCGGCCACGGGCCGCGGCTGCCTGTTCGCGCTCGAGGCCGTGCTCGAGGACGCGGGCCGCTCGCTCGAGGGGATCCGCGTGGCGGTCCAGGGCTTCGGCAACGTCGGGTCGTGGGCGGCCCGGCTCATGGCCGAGCGCGGGGCGAAGGTCGTCGCGGTGAGCGACGTGACGGGCGGGATCGCGAACCCGGACGGGCTCGACGTCCCGGCGCTGATCGCCCACGTCGCGGCGACGAAGGGCGTCGTGAACTTCCCGGGCGGCGCGAACGCCTCCGGCGAGCAGGTCCTGACCTGCGACTGCGACGTGCTCGTGCCGGCCGCGATGGAGGGCGTGTTCACGAAGGTGAACGCGAAGGACGTGCGCGCGAAGTGGATCGTCGAGGGCGCGAACGGCCCCACGACGCCCGAGGCCGACGAGACGTTCCGCGCGGCCGGCGTGACCGTGATCCCCGACATCTTCGCGAACGCGGGCGGGGTGACCGTCAGCTACTTCGAGTGGGTCCAGAACATCCAGGCCTACCCCTGGACCGAGGAGCACGTGAACCGCGAGCTCCGCGCCCGCATGCGCAAGGCCTACGCGGACATCAAGGAGCAGGCCCGCGCGAGCAGCGCCCGCGACCTGCGCGAGGCGGCCTTCCAGCTCGCGATCCAGCGCGTGGCCCGGGCGACGAAGCTGAGGAGCTGAGCGGCCGGCGCGGCCGCCGCGGGGCCGCCCCCCCGCGGGGGCGGCTACTTCTTCTTGCCCAGGTACTTCATGAGGATCGTCGGGTCCCGCTTGATCACCTGGATCCCGATCCGCAGGGCGGCCCGGAGGAGCGCCTGCTCGTTGAAGGGCGAGCCATCGACGAGGTCGTCGATCGTCTCCCGGTCGTCCTTCGTCAGCTCGACCGTGACCGGCTGCGTCGCCTCGTCGCTCATCGCGGGCCCCCTGACCTCGTTGACCGGGAACGTAGCCGCGCGCGCGCGGCCGAGCAACCGGGTCAGGCCCCGGGAGGGCCGGGGAGGTCGGCCCCCGGGGGCGCGCCGCCGCCCCCCGGCGGGGCCTCGTCGGGCGCCGCGGGCGCCGCGGCGGCGCGCGCCGCGTCGGCCCGGTCCGCGGCCTCGAGCTCGGCCCACTGCCGGCGGCGCACGAACCGGAGCCGGACCCAGGCCACGACCGCGCCGAGCGCCACGAGCGACCAGAACGGCACGCTGCGGACGAGGGCCTCGAGGATCGAGTGGGCCTCGATCAGCTCGAGCCGCCACTCGAGCTCCGCGTCGGCGACCGTCGGGAACCCCGCGCCCAGGTAGACGACCTCGTCCGTGTGCGCGCCCGAGGCGAGCCGGGACACGAGCGCCGGCGCGCCGCCCGGCGCGCGGCGCGCCAGCCAGTCGACGAACGCGAACGCCTCGAGGTAGGCCCGCGACCCCGCGCCCGCCCCGACCGGCAGGTCGTGGTCGCGCTCGGCGAGGCGCGGGAGCTGCCCGAAGCGCGCCCAGCCCGCGAGGTCGAGCTCCTCGCCCCGCTCGAGCCGCCGCCCCGACGCCACCTCGGCCAGCCCCTCCTCGAGCCAGCGCTCGAGCCGGTGCCCGCGGGCCCGCGAGAGGGGCGCGAGGGCGAGGTGGGCGAGCTCGTGGCGGAGCGTCGGCCCGAGCGCCGAGGTCGTGCCCTCCTGCAGCCCGACCTCGCGGACCACGAGCGTGTCCCGCCCGGGGAGCGCGACGGCGAGCGCGCCCTCGGGGGGGGCGACGCCCACGAACCCCCGCACGCGCCGCTCGAACTCGCCGTCCGTGGGCGCCACGACGGCCAGGACGCGCGCGGGCACGGGGAGCCCGAGGGCCCGCTCGACGTCGGCGCTGGCCTCCGCGTAGACCGACGCCAGCCGCCGCGCCGTCGCCGTGTGACCCGCCCAGTGCTCGACCCGGACCCCGGGGCCGTCGACGTGGGACCAGCCCGGCTCCTGCGCCGGGGCGAGGGCGGCGAGGGCGGCGAGGGCGGCGAGGGCCGGGGCCAGGGCGCGCGACATGGCGCGGGGATCGTACCGGGCCCCGGCGAGCGGCGGGGCGGCGCGGGCTGGGGGGCGGGGGAAGGAGGAGGGACGAAGGAGGAGGAAGAAGGAGGGCAAGGGCAAGGGAAGAAGGGACTTCGGTCCGGGGTGGGACCTCGCAGGGCGTACTGATCCGTACCCCGTCTGCCCGCCATCGCCCATCCGAAATCGGGGGTTCCGCGCAGCGGAACCCCCGATCTCAGACGTCGACGGCGACGCGCTGGACGCTCCGCCCGGCGTGCCGGGGGCGGCGCAGGAGCAGCGCCATGAACTCGGGCGGCTTGAGCCCGAGCAGGCGCGCGCCGCAGGGGGCGAACCGGAGCCCCTCGACCCGGTCGAGGTCGAGGGCCCGCCCCGCGAGCTCCTGCAGCATGTCCTTCGTGTAGGCGACCTTCTCGAGCTTCGCCCCGTGCTTCGCGAACAGCGCGTGGAGCGCGTCGAAGAACGACTGCGTCGTCTGGAGCACCTCGACGCGCCCGTCGAGCTTGAGCAGCGCCGCGAGCTGCTCGAGCCCGGCCTCGAGCCCGAGCCGCTCGGCCGCGGCCTTCACGTGCCCGAAGTGGATCGAGTGCTCGGGGTGGTCGAGGTGCGTCGAGCGCTCCGGGTAGCGCTGCGGCGAGCCGAACTCGGACAGGTAGGCCGTCCCGCCGGGGGCCAGCACGCGCGCGACCTCCTCGATCGCCTCGATCGCCCCGTAGTTGAGCGAGAACACGCCGGGCGCGTCGCCGACCGGGAGCCCGAACCGCCGGATCATCTCGGGGCCCGGGCCGGCCCCCTCGGGGACCTCCTCGCGGCGCACGGTGAGGACGGGCAGGTCCGCGATCATCTCGTTGGCGAGGAGCAGGTGGACGCTCCCGGGCGGGAACGGGAGCGCGCGCGCGTCGGCGCACACGAGCCGGACCCGCTCCTTGTGGGGCGCGAGCCGCTCGCGCTGCGCGGCCTGGAGCGCGGGCGACAGGTCGACCACGTGGTAGCGCAGGCGGTTGTAGATCCGCGGCGCGCGGAGCGCGAGCGCGTCGAGGAACGCGCGCGCGCAGGCGCCCGTGCCGCCCCCGACCTCGACGGCCACGAACGGCGCGCGCGTCCCGTCGTCCACGATCAGGTCGCGCTCGAGGAGCACGCGCGCGAGCTGCCCCCCGAACGGCCGGTTCTCGAGCGCCGGGTGCGGGACGCGCAGCGCGTGGCTGATCGTCGTCTCGCGCCGCTCGAACTGCTCGTCGGCCGAGCGGATCGCCTCGCGGTGGTAGCGCTCGAGCGAGAGCTCGGGCGGCGGCGCCTCGCCCTCGCGCCAGCGCGGGTAGGGCATCGTGCTCTGCGTGTAGGGCGGCAGGCCGACCATCTCGTAGGCGTCGCGCGCGCGCGGGATCAGCTTGAGGAGCTGCCGGCGCGAGTGGGTCCAGGCGCGCACCGCCTCGAGCGCGCGCCGCTCGACGTCGGGCTCGGTCGGCATCTCGCGCTCGAGCCGCGCGATCACCTCGGGCAGGCTCTGCTTGCCGGTGCACAGCTCGAACAGCCGGCCCAGGAACGGCGAGAGCTCCTCGAGCACGACCGCGTCGTCGCGCCGGTCCTTGTAGCAGAGCGTGAGCGCGCCCCCGGCCGGCCGGTGGCTCAGGAGCCACGGGCCCCGCAGGGGGTACCAGCGCGCCGTGATCGCCTCGTCGTCCTCGCCGTCCGCGAGCAGGCACAGGTGCTCGCGGAACGTCTCGACGAAGGCGTCGAGGTCGCCGTCGAGGAACTCGCCCCGGAACACGGGCCGCGCGGCGGCCTCGGGGCGGGGCTCGGCGAAGAAGTCGAGGTAGGGGACGACCTTCTCGTGGAGCTGCATGATGTCGCCCACGAGGTCGTGGTAGAGGAACAGGTCCTCGCCGTTGCGGAAGAACGACAGGTGCCGCGAGCGGCGCAGGACCTCCGCCTCGGCGGGCGGCGCGACCCCCGCGAGGTCCTCCTCGGGCCCCACGTCGGGCAGGTCGCCCTCGCCGCGGTCGAGCCGCGCGAGCACGTCGGCGCACAGGCGCCGGAGCGCGCCCGCCTGCGCGGCGAGCCCGTGGCGGTCGAGCACCGGCAGGACGAGCTCGAGCGTCTCCTGCACGTAGCCGCGCTTCTTGGCCTCGGGCCAGCGCGCGCCCACGACGTCGCGCAGGTTGTCGTAGCGGTCGGCCGCCTTGACGACGACCGCGTCGGTCGGCCCCGCGGCGAGGCGCTCCATGGCCTCGGCCGTGCGCGCCCGCTTCGCCGCCAGGTCGTCGTCCGGCCCGGCCGGCCGCTTCGTGAGCTGGTGCACGAGCACGGCGACCTTCGGCCCGAACTGCGCCTCGACCTGCTCGAGGGTCACGGCCGTGTCCTCGACCACGTCGTGGAGGAGCGCGGCCACGAGCAGGTCGGGGTCCTCGACGGGCCACTGCTCGAGCAGGAGCCGCGCGACCGCCAGGGGGTGGAGCACGTAGGGGGTCCCGTCCGAGCGCGTCTGCCCCGCGTGCGCGTCGACCGCGAGCCGGAACGCGGCCTCGACGCGCGGCGCGCCGTGGGCGAGCCCCCGCGAGGCGACGGCCTCGAGCAGGTGGGCGAGCTCCTCGTCGGGGTTCACGGACGCCTCCAGTCGCGCGGCGCGGGGCCCGCGTCGCGGCGGCGCATTCTCCGGCCGGTCGGCCCCCGTTCAAGCGCGCCCCGGGGGAGCCGCCCCGGGCGCCGGACGCGCGGGGCGGCGTCGCTGGCCTGCGTGAGCTGGCCGGGTTCGCCCGTCCCGCGTCGGCCGTGCGCAGGTCCGGCGAGCTCCTCGCGAGGGAGGACGACGGCGGCGCCAGGCGGTCGGCGTCGGAGCTGGGGCTCGACGTGGTCTCCTCGCGGCGGCCGACCGGAGGCGGACCGCCGCCCCGACCTCTCCGCTGGTGCCCGCGATCAGAAGGCCGCCAGCAGCGAGAGCGAGGGGGTCGGGCCCCAGCGCCCCGTGTCGACCTCGAACAGGACCGGGCAGGCCGCGATGACCCACAGCGCGCCCTCGACGCGGACCCTCAGGACCGGGCCCGCCCACGCGGTGTGGACCCGCTCGCCGTCCTCGAGGCCCAGGTAGTAGTAGGCCCTGGTCAGGGAGAGCCCGGCCGCGCCGCCCAGCGCGAGGCCGACCGCGGGCCAGTCCCAGCGGACCAGGTAGCCCGTGGCCTCGATCAGGAGGCGGGACAGGTCGCGGGTGTCGGTCTCCAGGGCCGGGCTGCCCGGACCCACCGTCGCGGGCGGGACTCCTGCAGCCCCGCCCCCCCTCCCGAGCTGGCGGCGGGCCGGGGCGGCGACGGCGCCAGCGGCGACCGCGCCGGGGCGCCTCGCGGGGTCGAGGTCCACGTCCAGGCCCAGGCGCAGGTGCAGCTCCGCGAACAGCAGCAGCGAGGCGCCGGCCGCGGGCGCGTCGAGCGCGGGCACGCGATACAGCGAGGCGGACAGGTCGAACGAGGCCAGCACGGTCTCCAGGGACCGCTCGCCGCCCGCCTCCGAGACCTGGCTGCGCTCGAAGGTCGGGGTTGCGTGCGGGCGGAAGGTGATCGCCCAGCTCAGCCCGGGGAGCTGCAGCGGGTCGGACCAGCGCAGCTCGAGCCCCAGCCCCAGGGAGAGCCGCTCGCCCTCGTAGCTGCGGGAGGAGAAGGTCAGGAGCTCGAGCCCCGCGTAGGGGCCCAGCTCCAGCGGGGCTGCGCGCCGATCCTCGCCGGTCGCGACCCGCAGGGGCAGGAGCGAGAGCTCGGCCTGCGCCCAGGCGGCCTCGTAGCGCGTCTCATCGCCGGCCGCGCGCAGGCCGAACCAGCCCCCCCCCGCCGAGGCCTCACCCGCCAGGCGCCACTGCGGGCCGGGCTCCTGGCCGGCCGCCGGGGCGGCCAGCAGGACCAGCGCCAGCGCGGCCCGGGCCCGGCTGCTCATCGGGCGCCCTCCGCCGCGGGCGCCGGGCTCGCGGGCGCGCGCGGATCGACGGGCGAGGCCAGGCGCACCGCGCGGAAGCGCCGGTCCCCCAGGTCGACCTCGACCTCGACCGGGCCCTGGCCGTTGCGCAGCACGCAGCGGGTCCGGACGAGCGCCCGTCCGTCGCCCGCGCGCTCGACGGACTCGCCCCGCACGACCACGTCCGCCCCGGCCTCGCCGAGCTCGCAGCGGAGGTGCGGGCGGTCGTCGAGGCGGAAGGGCGAGACCGCGTCGAGCAGCCAGCGCACCGGGCGCGCGCGGAGCGTGCGCCAGGGCAGCCTGGCGTCCCAGGTGAGGCGGGGGTCGCCCTCCAGGGGGACCCGGCCGAGCGCGAGCTGGAGCAGGTCCAGCGCGCCCGGCCCGGGCCCGCGGGGTTCGAAGGCGGTGAACAGGCCGCCCACGACCTCGACCTCCATCGAGGCCTCATCGGCGCCGCGCAGCAGCCGCGCGCCGTGCAGGTCGACCTCGGCCCGGACCTCCTCGATGCGCTCGCCCGAGGGGCCGCTCACCTGGAAGCGGAGCCGCTCGCCGTCCTCGAAGCGCAGCCGGCGCTCCATGTCCGCCGAGGGGACCAGCCCGCGGATCACCTGGCCGGAGGCCGGGACCAGCGCCCCCAGGAGCTCCTCCCGATCGTCCCCGCACACCACCGCGTCGTGCAGCTCGAGCGGCAGCGTCGGGGCCCCGGGGAGGGGGGTGCCCTGGAGCTGGAAGTGGAGGTGCGGCGTGGGCGAGCGCCCCGAGCTGCCGCACAGCGCGAGCTGCTCGCCGCGGCGCACCCGCTGCCCCTCCTTGACCCCGATCGTGTGGGGGGAGAGGTGCGCCATGAGCGCGTAGAGCCCGGGCGCGAGGCGCAGGACGACCACGTTCCCCCAGTTCTCGCGCAGGTTCGTGGCGCCCGGCTCGTTGTCGGGGACGCCGTCTCGCACCCCCACCACCGTCCCGTCGGCGGGGGCCACGACCGGGAGGTGATAGCAGAGCCAGTCCTCGCGGCGGCGGCCCTCCCCTCGATGCGCCCGCCCCGTCGCGTCGTGGACCTCGAAGTCGGCCGCGTGCGTCCAGGGCCCTCGATGCGTGATCGGCCCGGCGGAGCCCTGGGTGCAGGTCCAGCGGCCCAGGAAGGGCGGGCCGATGCGCAGCGGGTAGCGGCCGCCCATGTGCTCCACCCGCGTGCGCTGGACCGCCAGGCTCTCCTCGGGGGTGAGGCCCAGCAGCGGGGCGGGCGCGGGGGGCGTGTGCGGGGCGCGCTGCCGGGCCGCGAGGAGCAGGAGCAGCATGACGACGTTGAACGGGAGCACGAGCAGCGGGAGGGCCAGCCACTCGAGGACGGGCATGGCGCCGAGCGTGACCAGCCCCCCCGCCAGCGCGGCCGCCGCCGCGAGCAGGAACGAGGCCGGCCCGGGGACGAACCACACCCCGCCCGCGCCGAGGGCCAGCAGCGCCAGGTTGAAGCCGAGCGCCGCCCGCGCGCCGGGGGCGACCTCGGCGCCCAGCCAGGAGAGGGCGAAGGCGAGGAGCAGCCCCTCCGCCACGAGGAGCGTCCCCACCCGGCTGTGCACGAGCAGCGCCAGGAGCACCATCGCCCCGGCCTCGGCGCGGGGGACGAAGAACAGGGAGCCCAGGGCCAGGAGGCCCTCCTCCAGGGGCGGGGGGAGCCCGAGCCCGAGCGCCGGCGAGGCCAGCGGGAGGCGCGGGGCAGCCAGCCGCGCGGCGGCCCCCAGCACGAGCGGGAACGTGAACAGGAACGGGAGGGTCAGGACCGGCAGGTCGAAGCTGAGGAGCGCCGAGCGGAGCCCGGCCCCCACGATCAGCGTGAGCACGACCCCCAGGCACAGCAGGATCCACGCGGTCCCGCCGGGCTGGAGGGTGGCCCCCACGCCCAGGCCGACGAGCAGCGCGTTGGTGCCGTAGTAGCCGTCGGTGACCCCCGCGGGGACCAGGCCGGCCGAGCGCGCGAGGCCGAGCGCGAGGGCCGCCGCCGCCGCCCCGCACAGGGCCGTCGCCGGCGCGAAGCAGGTCGCGAGCAAGAGGAGCCCGCCCACCCGCGGCGAGTGACTGAACAGCACCTGGGCCCACGCGCGCAGGAAGGACTCGAGCGCGCCGCGGAGCGGCGCCGGGGGCGCCCCGCTCACAGCCACCCGGGGATCTCCTCGGGCGCGGTCACGGTCGCCAGGTCCTCGCGCCGCCGGAGCAAGCCGTGGCGGCCGTCACGGCCGACGAGGACCACCGCCGGCCGGTAGGTGATGAACTGCATCCACTGGGTCACGTTGTAGGCGCCGACGTGGTGGAACAGGAGGCGGTCCCCCGTGCGCAGCGGGGGGAGGAGCATGGTGTCGCGCAGGACGTCGATGTTCATGCACAGCGGGCCGAAGAGCACGGTCGGCTCGGGGAGGCCGTGTTGGGGCTGCGCGGGGACGACGTCGTGGCGGTACCACCAGGCCGTGGGGAGCAGGTTGACCCCGGCGTCGAGGATGACGCCGCGGCGGCCGTCGGGGAGGCGCTTGTTCGCCACCACCGTGGTGAGCAGGTAGCCCGCGTCGTCGACCAGGGCCCGCCCCGCCTCCAGCGCCAGGGTGGGGCGCTCCTGCAGCGGCAGGTCGAGCTCGGCCAGCCCCTCGGTGATCGCCTCGGCGTAGCGCCCCAGCGAGGGGGTGAACTGGCCAGGGAGATACTGCTCCTTGAGCGTGTTGTGCGAGGCGAACCCGCCGCCCAGGTCGAGCACCTCCACCGAGATGTCGAGCTGCTCGCGGAGCTCGCGCGCGAAGCGAGCCACCTTGGCGGCGGCCTGTCGGTAGGGCTCCACGTCGTTGATGAAGGTCCCGATGTGGCAATGCAGGCCGCCGAGCCGCAGCCGGCCGCCGGCGACGATGCGATCGACCGCGTCGCGGGCCTGCCCGCTCTCGAGGTCGAACCCGAAGCGCGCCCACGCCGGGACCCCGTCGATCGCGAGGCTCAGGCGCAGGAGCACCTGGGGCCGGAGCTCCAGTCGCTCGGCGATCCGCTCGGCCGCGACCAGCTCGTCGAAGTGGTCGAGGTGGACCAGCGAGCCCCCGCGCAGCGCCTCCTCCAGCGCCGCCTCGGGCTTCCAGGGCCCGTTGAAGTGGATGTGTTCGCGCGGGACCCCCAGGCGGACGGCCTTGGCGTACTCGAAGTCCGACACGACCTCGGCCCAGGCGCCCTCGCGATGGAACACGCGGCAGATGCCGTCCAGGTAGTTCGTCTTGTAGGACCAGGCGAGGCGGACGCGGGGCCAGCGCAGCGCCAGCGCGTCGCGCAGCTCACGGTAGCGCTCGACCAGGGTCCGCTCCGAGAACACGAACAGCGGCGAGCCGTGGCGCGCGATGAGCTCGTCGACCGCCACGCCGTCGATGTGGGTCTCGGGCCGCATGGCCGCGGCGCGCGAGAACTTGTTCATCATCTGCGGCTCGTGGCGCAGGATCGTGGGGGGCTCGTAGGGGGCACGCGCCGCGCGGGGGTCGCTGGTCGAGCTCATGGGGCGCTCCCGGCCTGGGCCTCGCGCGCGGCCTCGGGGGACGGGGGGCCCGCGGGGGCCTCCTGCACGATCTCCCCGTCCGTGGCCATGCGCTCGAAGTCGTGAAGGTCGACGATGTGGTCCAAGGACATGCGCATGAACATGGTCCCCACCCGGTAAGGCTCGATCGGCGAGAGCGGCAGGCCCGCGGCGCGCTCCAGCACAGCCCAGGGGAGGTTCTGCCCCGCGCCGGCGCTCATGTAGCACCAGGCCGGGAAGCGGGGGTTGACCTCCAGGAGGTGGTAGTCCCCCGCGCGATCGCGGATCAGCTCCACCTCGCAGGGGCCGCGCCAGCGGGTCACCTGCATGAAGCGGCGGGTCAGCTCGAGCACGCGCTCGTCACCGATCGCGACCCCGGCCCAGCCCTTGCCCTTGTCGGTCAGGAGCATCTTCTTCATGGGGACGGCCCCCACCAGGCCACCCGCTCCGTCGCCGACCGCCACGACGTCGACCTCGTCGCCCCGCACCTCGACCTGCGCCAGCGCCGGGAGGCCCCACCTGGCCACCATGCGGTGGAAGGCGGCGATCCCTTCGTCCACGCTGCAGGCCCGCTCGGCCCCGTAGAACGGCCCCTTCACGAACAGCGGCGCGCCGAGCCGCTGGAAGGCGATCCTCACGTCCGCGGCCGAGCTCACGATCATGGTCCCCGGGACGGCGATCCCCGCGGCGCGGCCGAGCGACTCCAGATGGGCCTTGGAGCGCAGCTCGAGCTGCTCGGCCGAGGGCAGGAAGCGCCCGATCCCCAGCTCGTCCAGGACGGGCGCCAGCGCGACGAACAGCGGGAGCTCGCTGTCGAGGTTGGGGATCACCACGTCCAGCCCGACGCGCGCGTGGACGTGGCGCAGGCGGGCCTCGAAGGCCTCCAGCCCCTGGGAGGGGTAGGGGAGCAGGAACACGTCGTCGACGAGCTGCCGGGCGTAGACCCCGGGCTCCAGGGCGTCGTAGACCAGGCCCACGATCCTTCCGGCGAAGTCGGGGTGCAGCCGCAGGGCCCGCGACACGGCGAGCCCGGGGCCGGGGTTGTCGGTGGCGTTGAGGCCGGAGAGGGCCACGGTCAGGCGGCGCTGCGTGGGCCGCCTCACGCGTGGAAGCCCCCGGGGACGATGCCCTGGCCGCGGAGCATGGAGACGAACTCGTCCACGTCGCGCCCCAGGTCGGCCCGCGCCGTCTCGAAGGACGCCTCGAGCAGGCTCGCGATGCGGGCGCGCGGGAGGCCCTCTTGCAGGCCGCGCAGGACCACCAGCCCGCTCGGGTTGACCGAGAAGGTGGCGCCGGTGTGAGGGTCGAACACGAAGCCACGGTCGCTGACCGCCAGGTCCTTGAGCCGCTCCAGGGGGTCCATCGAGCTCCTGCTCACGTCGGAGATGGACCGGATCGAGAGCACGCGCGGGGCCGCCCGGGTCCGCGGTGCCCCGGCAGGACTTTACGCGGCGCCGCCGGCCCTCATCTTCGGAGGTTCCCAGCGACGTGACATCCCGCTCTCGGCCGCGGGACGGCCCGGACCGCGCCACCGCCTGCGGACCCTCTGGCGGGGACGTCGGCGGATCGGAAGGTTGCATGGGCCTCCGTCGTGGTCGCCCTCCGCGGCTCACCCGTCCCGCGGGCGAGGGACCACGGCCGGGCCGCCCCTTCCCTCGGCGTGGCAGGCGCTGCACGAGCGGGCCGGCCCAGGTTCATGCCCGAGCCCCCCGTGCCCTGGGCCTCGGGCAGCCCCTCTGGCCCCTCCTGGTCGGGCCGCGGGGCCCGCTCCTCGCCCCTGGCGGCGCGGGTGCGCTCGTCCTTCCGTGGCTCGCGCGCCGCGTCGAGCTGCTGCTGCCGTCGCTTCGACCGCCCGCGCCGCGCGTCCTGCTCGCGCTGCGCCCTGCGCCGGCGCGCGTCCTCTTCGAGCGCCTCGCGCTCCGCGCGGCGGAGCTCCTCGGGCCGGGCCTCCGGGCGCCGAGCGAGCCCTCGCGGACGTGCTGCGGACGCTTGGCCCCGAAGAAAGCCGACGTCGGCCCGTCGCAGGCGAGCTCGGTCCCTCAGCGATCGGGGAGCACCAGGACGCCCGGCCAGTCCTCGAGCCGGTCGACGATCCCGTCCTTCACGACCTGAACCCAGGTGTAGACGAGCTGCTGCTCGAGGGCGGCGCGGTCGTGGTCCTCGACGTTGCCGTGCCCGTCCTGCTGGAAGAGCGCCCCGCCGCGCCCGGACCGGGCGCCGATCGCGCGGGCCGCGCGCCCGAAGGAGCGCTGGCGAAGGCGCGGCAGCGCGGAGTGCCCGCCCGCGCCGGGCGCGTCGATGCAGCGCTCGTGGACGTGCGTCGTTGGCTGCGTGAAGGCGTGGAGCCGCGCGCCGGGGTTCTGCCCGACCGCGCGCCCGAGCGCGTAGCCCAGGAGCTGCGCGACCTCCTCGTGCGGCTTGAAGCGCGGGCGCCGCTCGACCGTCCGGCGCGTCACGGCGTGCGACCTCCCCGGGTCGAGCTGACGCGGCAGCGACCTGGTGGCCACGAGGGGCGCCCCGCGTGCCACGCTCGCGCGCTCCCGGGGAAGGGACTTGCGCCCGCCTCGCGCGGACGAGGTACGCCGCCGGCCTCGAGGTGGGCAAGCCGTGCCCGCGTTCGCGGCGCCGCGAGGCGCGTCGTCGGGCCGAGCGAGCGCCACCCCCCTGGCCCGTGCCGCGCGGGGGACGTCGGACCGGCGCTCCGGTGACCCAGGTCGGCCGCCGCGATCGGCTGAATCCGCGGCCTCGCCGGGCGCGAACCATGTGCTGGAAGGCATGTGCGAGCCCGTCGTGGGCTCGCTGCAGCAAGGCCTGGCCCTGGGACGCGACCGTCCCTCGGGGGCCACGCGTATCGGTCCTGGCCGCGCGGCGGCCGGACCCGAGGAGGAAGTCCATGCGGAATCGATCGTTGCGGCCGGCCTGGGTGGTCGGGATCACGTCGTGCGCGCTCGCGGCGCTGGGTGGCCCCGTCGGGGCCCAGGAAGGCTCGATCGTCGACGTGGCGGCGCGCGCCGGGTCGTTCGAGACGCTGCTCACGGCCGCGAAGGCGGCGGGGCTGGCCGAGACGCTCGCGACCGGCGGGCCGTTCACCGTGTTCGCGCCGACCGACGCGGCCTTCGCCGCGCTCCCGAAGGGCGCGCTGGAGGCGCTGCTCGCCGACCCGGCGGCGCTCCGGCGCGTGCTCCTGCACCACGTCGCGCAGGCGGCCCGGCCCGCGGCCGAGGTCGTGCAGTACGAGGCCGTCCGCACGCTGGCCGACACGCGGCTCTCGATCGAGGCGAAGGGCGGCGTCGTGCGGATCGGCGGGGCGCGCGTCGTCACGGCCGACGTGAAGGCGCGCAACGGCGTGATCCACGTGATCGACGCGGTGCTCCTCCCGCCCCCCGCTGCCGCGACGGTCCAGGCCCCGCCCGCGCGCACGATCGTCGATGTGGCAGCGGCCGACGGGCGGTTCAAGACGCTCCTCGCGGCGGCCAAGGCCGCCGGCCTCGCCGAGGTCCTGGCCGGCGAGGGGCCGTTCACCGTGTTCGCGCCCACGGACGACGCCTTCGCGGTGCTGCCGGCCGGCGCGATCGAGGCGCTCGTGCGCGACCCGGCGCGGCTCCGCACGATCCTGACCCACCACGTGGTCGCCGGTCGGCTCGCGGCGGGCGCCGTGGTCGCCCGGGCCGGGCTCGAGACGGTCGGCGGGACGACCCTCCGCGTCGACGCGCGCGACGCCGCGGGCGCCGGCGTTTTCGTCGGCGGCGCCCGCGTGCTCGTCGCCGACGTCGCCGCGAGCAACGGCGTGATCCACGTGATCGACCGCGTGCTCCTGCCGCCGGCCGCGGCCGGCGAGACCGGGCGGGCGACGCCGACGCCCGGCAAGCACGCGGGCGACCTGGGCCGGTTCCCGCGGCTCGAGGCGGAGAGCCTGGAGCGGGTCCGCTACACGCTCCCTGGCGGCCTCACGGGCGAGCGGAACCTGGTCCTGATCGCCTTCCAGCAGTGGCAGCAGCGCGAGTGCGACTCGTGGCTGGGCTGGCTCGAGGACGGCCCGCTCGCCCGGCTCGACGGCTTCGCCTGGTGGGAGCTCCCGACGATCGCCCCCATGGGCGAGGCGTTCCAGCGCTGGGTCGACGACGGGATGCGCCGCGGGATCGCGGACGCCGCGGCCCGCGGGCGGACGATCACGCTGTGGACCGACAAGGCCGCGTTCAAGCGCGCGCTCCGGATCGAGTCCGAGCGGGCGATCACGGTCGCGCTCCTCGACCGCGACGGGAACGTCCTCTGGCGCACGACCGGCCGGTTCACGCCCGAGAAGGGCGCCGCGCTCGAGGCGGCCCTGCGCGGGCACCTGCCCGCCGGGGCCCCGACGGGCGCCGGCTGCCCCGCGCAGGGCGGGCTCTGAGAGCACGCGGTGGGGGGGGGGGGGGGGGGGGCGGCCCCCCCCCCCCCCCGGCGGCGGTCGGCGGCGCGGGGAGTCCCCGCGCCGCTCGACGTCGTGCAAGATGCCGCGGAGGAGGTTGCGTGGTCGTCGACGAGGAGCGCGCGCCGCGGGCGCCCGGGCCCGTCCTCCTCACGGGGGCGACCGGGTTCGTGGGCGGCCACGCCTACCCCGCCCTCGTCGCGGCCGGGCTCGAGGTGCGCTGCGCCGCGCGCGACCCGGCCCGAGCGCGGGCGCGCTGGCCCGAGCGGGACTGGGTGGCGCTCGACCTCGACCGGCCCGAGACGCTCGGCCCGGCGCTCGCTGGCTGCCGCGCCGCGCTCTACCTCGTCCACGGCATGTCGGACCCCGGGGCGACGGACTACCCGGCGCGCGAGGCGGCTGGGGCGGACGCCTTCGCGCGGGCCGCCGCCGCGGCGGGGCTCGAGCGGGTCGTGTATCTGGGCGGCGTCGCGCCCCGCGGCGCGCCCTCGCGGCACCTCGCGAGCAGGCTCGCGACCGGCGCGCGGCTCCGCGAGGGCCCCGTGCCGGCGCTCGAGCTCCGCGCGGGCATGGTGATCGGCCAGGGGAGCGCGAGCTGGCTCATGGTCAGGGACCTCGCCGCCCGCCTGCCCGCGATGCTCCTCCCGCGCTGGCTCGGGAACCGCTCGTGGCCGCTCGCGATCGACGACGTCGTCGCGGGCCTCCTGCTCGCGCTCCTGCGGCTCCCCCCCACGAGCGCGTGGTTCGACCTGCCGGGCCCCGAGCGGGTCACGCACCGCGAGGTCCTCGTGCGGGTCGCGGCGCTGCTCGGCCGTCGCCCGCCCATGCTCTCGGTGCCCGTCCTGTCGCCCCGGCTCTCGAGCTACTGGATCGCCGGGGTCACGCGCGTCCCGCTCGCGATGGCCCAGGAGCTCGTCGAGGGCGTGACCTCCGACCTCGACCCGACGGGCCGCGTGCTGTGGGATGAGGCCCCGGGCCACGTCCTCACGCCGCTCGACCTCGCGTTCCGCCGCGCCCTCGGCGACGAGGGGCTGCTCGAGGCCCCCTCGCGCGAGGCCTGGGAGCGGCTCACCGCGCTCGGCCGCGCGCTCGGGCGGCCCGAGCGCGCGGCCGTCTGAGGTCCGCCCTCGCGCGGCCTTCGCGGCCGCGCTAAAGGGGGCGGCCCGCGCCCTTGCCCCTGCGCCGGACCAGCAGCAGCGCGCCCAGGCCGACGGCCGCGAGCACGTCGAGCGGGATCGGCACCTCGCGCCGGACCTCGTGCTCGATCACCCGCTGGAACGGCGCCCCCTCCGGGTCGAGCGCGAAGAACAGGTCCTCCGTGCCGCCCGGCCAGGTCGGGTCCTCGAACGCCGTGAGCCAGCGGTCGCCGGCGGCCGGGAGGCCGGGCACCCCGCCCTGGAGCAGCCCGGCCAGGCGCGAGGCGTCGAGGGGCTGCGCGTAGGCGACCTCGCCCTGCGCGTAGGGGGCGCCGGCGGCGCCGAGCGCGCCCGCGGCGCGGCCCGGGCCGACGACGTAGGTCCGCAGGAGGTTGCCGCGCCCGGCCGGCGCGAGCTGGTCCGTCGGCACGCGGTAGGGGAAGAGCGGGCGGTCGGTCTCGAAGGACATCCGGACGGTGCCCGCGTCGACGCGCCCCGGCTCCGCGGCGTACCGGAAGGCCGTCACGATCCAGCCGGGTGCGGTCGCGCGGTCCCGGCCCTGCGGCCCGGCCGCTTGCGCGCCGGGCGCCGGCGTGGCCTGATCGAGGCGACACGATGGCCAGGCGCGCTGGACGACACGTGGTGCTCGGCTCCGTCGCGGGGGCGCTCCTCCCGCTCGCGGCCGCGCTCGTCGTCGGCGGAGTCGGCGCGCTCCGGGCGGCCGCGCCCGCCGCGGCCCTGGACGCGCGCGACGCCGCGAGCTGGCCGGTGGACCCGTCCGGCGCGGCGCCGCTCCCCGGGCACGACGACGTGGGGCTCCACGAGCCGTCGGCGGCCACGGCGCCGCCC
>JANJTH010000072.1 GCA_024711205.1 Planctomycetota bacterium
GCTGCTCGGCGGCCGGCTCGACGCCGCCGCGAGCGCGCTCGAGGCCGCCGACGCGGCGCCCGGGTGGGGCCCCGCCCGCCTCGCGCGGGGGCTCCTCGCCGAGCGGCGCGGCGACGTCGCCCAGGCCCGGACGCTCCTCGAGGAGGCGGCCCGCCTGCCCGGCGCGCGCGGGGCGGCGCGCTACCAGCTCGGGCACCTGCTCGGGGCGGGCGGCGACCCGGCCGAGGCCGCGCAGGCGCTGCGCGAGGCGGCGCGCGACGGCTACGCGTTCGAGCTCGTCCTCCGGGCGCTCGTCGACCTCGCGCGGCGCCGGGCCGACCAGGAGGGCGAGGCGCGCCTGCTCGAGCTGCACGCGCGCGCGACCCCCGCGCCGGGCCCGGCGCTCCTCGCGCGGCTCGCGGACGCCCACGCGCGCGCGGGGCGGCTCGACGAGGCCCGCGCCGCCTACGCGCGCGGCCTCGAGGCCGCGCCCGACGACCCGGCGTGCCTGCGCGGGCTCGCGTACTGCGCCTACCGGCAGGACGACCGGGCCGGGGCGCGGGGCCTGTTCGAGCGCGTGCTCCGCGCCGTCCCCGGGGACGCCTGGGCGACGCGCGGCCTGCGCCAGCTCGAGGAGGCGTCGACGCGGCGCGTGTGGACCGATCGGTTCGACCGCGCCGGCCCCGAGCCGAAGAACGCCTGGCGGGTCGAGGCCAGCTTCGGCGTGACGCCCTCGGTCGCCGACCAGCGGCTCGTGTTCGACGGCCGCCAGGCGAACGACCCGGCCGGGAAGACGCGGGTCGTCCGCACCGTCACGGGTGAGGACGTGGTCAAGGTCGAGGCGACCTTCGCGCTCGATCGGCTCGGCGACGGGGCCGCGGCGGGCCTGCGCTGGGAGGTGCCGGAGGGCGGCGCGGCGGGCGCCGGCGCCGAGGGGGCGCGCGGGCCCACGGTCGTGCTCTACCGCGGGGCGACGGGCCAGCTCGAGGTGGTCGTCGCGCGCTCGAAGGCGCGCGGGTTCGAGGACCCCGTGGCGCTCGGGCCCTGGCCCGGCCCCGGCGCGCGGGTGCTCTCGATCGACCTCGAGCGCCCCGAGGACGGGACCGTGGGGCTGTGGATCGACGGGCAGCGGCGCGGCGAAGTCCGCGTGCAGGGGCTCGCGAACCGCCGGCGCGACGTCGACGTCTCGGTCTACGCGCAGGGCGGCGCGCTCGGCGCGCCGGTCGACGTCGTGGTCGACGACGTGCGCGTGTTCGTGCTGCGCGGGGGCCCGCGATGACGGCCCGCCCGCGGGGCGCGCGCCGAGGGGCCCGGGGCCCGGGCGGCTTCACGCTCGTCGAGGTGCTCGTCGCGCTCGGGATCATCGTCGTGCTGGCGGGGCTCGCGGTGCCCGCCGTCTCCGCCGTGCGGCGGCGCGCGCAGGTCCGCGAGACCGGGGCGTTCCTCGAGCGCGTGAAGCTCGCGCTCGCCTCGTACCGCAACGACTGGGGCGACGCGCCGTCGTCGCGGCCCGCGCGGGTCGGGGTGCCCGGCAACGGCGAGAACGACGGCGTCGAGGCGCTCCTCCAGGCCCTGATGCGGCGCGACAAGGGGGGGCCGTACCTGCTCGACCTCGACCCGAAGTGGCTCACGAACGCCGACGGCGACCGCGCGCCCGGGGACCCGCCCCGCTCCGAGCTGACGACGCGCGAGCTCCAGGAGCTCGCCGACGCCTGGGGCAACCCGCTCGTCTACTGGCACAACGCCGACTACGACCGGGCCGCCGTCGCGACGCTCCCGGCCGGGCCCATGGGCGTCGAGGCCGCGAAGTCGCCCGACACCGGGACCTACCTCGGGCTCACGACCTGGCAGCTCTGGAGCGCCGGGCCCGACGGCAAGCCGGGGACCGACGACGACCTGCGGGTGTGGGGCGAGTGAGCGTGCGCCCTGCGACGGCGCGCGGCGCCCGGCGGGCGGCGACCGGGGGCGCCGGCGCGAGCCCTGCGCCGCGCCGGCGCGCGCCCCGCGCCGGTCGCGCCGGGTTCACGCTGATCGAGCTGCTGGTCGTCGTCGCGCTGATCGGGCTGCTCATGGGGCTCGGCGTCTCGGCGCTCCAGCGGCTCGGGGCCAAGGACGAGCTCGAGGCGACCTCGGGGGCCGTGCGGGCGCTCCTGCGCCGCGCGCGCAACGCGTCGCAGGAGGAGCGGCACGGGGCCGTGGTCGAGCTCGACGCCGAGCGCTCGGTCGTGCGCGCGCGGCTCAAGACCACGATCACGCGCCTGTCGTTCGATGCTGGGGGCGGGGCTGGCGGCGGAGCCGACGGGGCGACGGACGCGGGCGCGGGCGCGCCCGGGGGCGCCGGGGCGGGCGACGCCGTCGCCGCCCCGTTCGCGGTCCAGGGGACCCTCGGGTTCGAGGCGGAGGTCGACGGCGGCGAGCTCGCGGACGGGCGGCTGGGCGACGGGCTCCTTTTCCGGCGTCCCGGCGCCTGGGCGGCCGTCGAGGACCGGCCCGCGCTCTCGCCGACCGAGGGGGTGTGGATCGAGCTCTGGGTCTACCTGGGCCGCCTCGAGGACCGCCTGCGCGCGCGCGGGGAGCGGGCGCCCGAGCGGACCGAGGGTGAGCTCGCCCGGGCGGAGCGCGCGGGCGCCTCGCCGCGCCCGCATACGCCGCGGACGAGCGACTGGCGGACGGGGGCCCCCGACATGCCGCCCGTGTTCTGGGTCGCCCGCAAGGGCAAGGCCTTCGCGCTCGGCGTCACGGCCGACTACGAGGTCGAGGTCGCCTTCACGGGCCCCTCGCCCGAGCACGGGGGCGACGTGACCTACCTGGCCCGGACGGCCCCCGACACGCTGCGCAACGACCGCTGGTATCGCCTCGCGCTCTCCTTCGACGGCGAGCGCGCGCGCGCGGTCGTCGACGGGATCCCCCGCGCGCTCGCGCCGGTCCCGGGCTTCGAGGTGCTCCCCGCCCGGCTGACGCGCGACCGCGCGCCGCTCGCGCTCTCCGACCCCGATCCGGAGGCCGACCTGTTCGGCGTCGTCGACGAGCTGCTCGTCGCCGCGCTCGTGGGCGCGCAGTCCGTCCCGATCCCCCCGAGCGTGCTCGTCGTCGCGAGCGCCCCCGAGGTCGCGTTCGACCTGCTCGGGCAGCTCGACCCGGCCCGGCACGACGAGCCGGTCGTGCTCTACCTGACGGACGACATGACGGCGCGCGCGGCGGTCGAGGGCGTCGCCGCCGAGGCCCCCGCCGGGACGCAGACGCGCGCCGACGCCGCGGCCCGGCGCGTCGCCGTCGGGCGCACGCCGCTCGAGCGGCTCGTGCGGGTCGTCCCCGGGCTCCCGGCGCAGCGCGTGCAGGTGCTCGTGGTCGAGCGCACGGGGCTCGTCCGTTGAGCCGCCGCGCGGCGGGACGCGGCCTCGTGCGGCGCCGGCGCCGGCGCGCGGGCGCGGCGCTGATCCTCGTGATCGTCGTGATCGCGGCGCTCCTCGCGGTCGCGGCGCCGTTCGTGATCTCCATGCGCCTCCACGAGCAGTCGAGCCGGGCGTTCGAGGCGCGCCTGCGCGCGCGGCACCTGGCCGAGGCGGCCCGCGGCCAGGCCGTGGCGCACCTCATGCAGACGCACCCCGACGACGAGCGGCGCGCGCGCGTGGCCCGCGGCGACCGCGCGGGCGACGACGAGGGCGTCGACGCCTGGGACGAGCTCCAGGTCGAGCTCGGCCGGCCCGCCGGCGTGCAGGCATTCGTGACCGACGACCCGCGCGGCGACACCGCGCAGGTCGAGGTCGCCGACCTGCGCGGGCGCGTCGACCTGAACCGCTCGGGGCCGGACCCGATCGCCAACCTGCTCGGCGTGACCGTGACGACCGCCGACCTGGGCTACGAGGACGACGCGCGGCTCGAGGTCGAGGACGCGCGGGCGTTCTTCACGGACGGGGACCCGGCCACGCTCGACGGCTTCGTGCGCCTCGGCCACGAGTACATCGGCTACCGGCACCGGACGCGCACGGCGCTCGTGGGGCTCGTGCGCGGGCTGTTCTTCTCGCGCGAGCCCCCGCCCGAGGACCAGGACACGCGGCGCCGGCTCCACCCGGCCGGCGCGCTCGTGCAGGACGGGCGCGGCTACAAGATCGCGTTCGACGCGCTGTGGCGGCACGTGGGCACGGACCGCGAGGGCGAGCTGTCGCGGTTCCACGGGACGGCCGGGATCCGCCAGATCGCCGACTGGGAGTTCGGGTCCCTCCGCGCCGCGATGGTCCTCTGGCGGCGCGGCGTGAGCCTCGAGCGCCTGCGGGCCTGGGGCGTGACGACGGACGGCCTCGCGCGCGCCGGGCTCGACGCGGCCGGCCTCGACGACGACCGGAGCCAGGAGACGCCGGCCGAGCGGGCCGCGCGCGAGGACGCCGAGCGCGACCTGAAGGCCTGGGGGCTCTCGCTCGACGTCGTGCGCCGGTTCGGCGGCGACCGCGCCGTGCGCCGCCTGCACGCCCAGCTCGACGGCCTCGACGACGACCGGCGCGCCAAGGCGGTCGAGCAGCACAAGCAGCGCCAGCAGCAGCTCGAGGACCAGGCGACGAAGCTCGACGGCTGGCTCAAGGACGAGGTCCGCCGCCAGCTCAAGGGCATGACGGAGCTGCGCGACCAGGCCCCGCACGTCGAGACGATCGGGCGGATCGAGCTCGAGGAGCGCGTCCGCCCGTTCGTGACGACCGACGCGCCGCCCCTCGCCGAGGGCTGGAGCGACCCGACCCCGGTCGCGCACCCGCTCCAGTACCAGCCCTACAACTGGGTGACGAGCTTCCGCCCCCAGGACGCGCGCCGCTTCACGCCCGGGATGATCGTGCGGATCGCGCCGCGCGGCGGCGGGGCGCCCGAGTACCGCTACTGCGTGAACGTCGACCGCCGCGACACGGTCAGCGTGTTCCCGCAGCTCGACCGCGACTACGAGCAGGGCGAGGCCGAGGTCTCCTGCCGGCAGCCCGGCCCCGTGAACGTGAACGCGGCCCCGCGCGAGGTCCTCGCCGCGGTGCTCACGGGGCTCCAGAGCCGCGTCGGCCAGCGCGCGCGCGCCGGGCAGGCGGCGGACATCGTGACGCCGGCCGAGGCCCAGGCGGTCGCCGACGCGATCGTCGACCAGGCGCCGTCGTCGCACGAGCAGCTCCTGGGGCTCATGCTCGGGCTGCGGGCCGCCGGCACGGTCACGGACCAGGACGTCGACGCCGTGCTCCGCAACGCGATCGACCCGGGCGACGCGCTGCTCGTCCGCTCGACCGTCCCGTTCTGCTACGCCTCGGGGGACGCCTACGAGCTGACCGCCACGGGCGTCGTCCACGACCCGCAGGGCAACGTGCTCGCCCGGCACCGGGTCCGCGAGGTCGTCCGCGTCGCGCCGCCCGGGCCGCTCGAGTGGGTCCTCGACAGCCAGCACGACTTCACGGACCGGCTCTACGTGCCGGGTCCGCGCAACGGGCCGCCCGACCCGCGCTCGGGCGGCGCCGCCGCGCTCACGCTCCCGCACGTGTGGACGAACCTGCTCCAGACGCGCCCGGTCTACCTGGGCCCGTACGAGCCGCGGATCGGGCTCGTGCCCTCGCGCAGCCACGCCCCGGGCGAGGGCGACGTCCAGCCGCTCGGGCCGCGCGAGCCCGACGTGCCCCAGGGGAGCAACGCGCCCCCGACCTTCGCGGCCGCGCCGGGCGGGCTCGTCGCGGCGTCGGGCGGGCCGCAGGCCGGCGCGCTCCGGCAGGACCACTGGCAGGACCAGCTCGAGGGGATCGACCTCGCCAGCGCGTCGGTCGCCGCGGGCCAGCTCGGGACGCGCTGGATCGCGCGCCCGGACCTGACCGGCCTGGCCACGCTCGGCCCGGGGCTCGTGCGCGCGTGGGTCCGGCTCGACGCGCTCCCGGCCGGCAAGGCGTTCGTGTTCGACGGCGGCGAGGGCGACGGGATCAACCGCCTCTCGCTCTACTTCGACGGGCCGCAGCGGCTCGTGCTCGAGGCGAAGGGCGAGGCGCTCGACCTGCGCGAGAGCGGCGGGCGTCCGCGGCCGACGCGGCTCGTGTACGACGCGCCGCGCCCGTTCCGGGTCGGCAACTGGTACCACCTGGCCGCGTTCTTCCGGGGCGCCGACCGGGGCGACCTGGCGCTCGCGGTCGACGGGCGGTTCGTCGGGCGCGACACGCACGGGAGCCGGCTCACGCGCGCGATCGACGCCTGGACGACCGAGCTCCCGGTCGAGGACCCCGACGCCTTCCCCGACGCGGGCTGGGTGCGCGTGGGCGCGAACCGCTGGTCCACGCAGGGCCTGGGCGTCGACCGCGGCGTGGGCGGGACCCCGCTCGACGCGCCGCCGACCCTGTGCGAGGTGCTCCACTACGTGAAGCGCGGCGGCGCGCTCGTGGTCGACCGCGTGCTCGACACGAGCCAGCTCGCGCAGCTCCTCGCCCAGGGCGGGCAGGTCCAGGGCGGCGTCACGATCGACGCGGCGAGCCTGCCCCAGGGCGGGCGCATGTGCGAGCGCGGCTCGGGGCGCCCGCTCGTCGTGCGGGTCACGAACCCGCAGGGCCGCCCGCAGATGGTCCAGGTCGCGGGCTTCGGCTACGAGCACGCGGCGGGCACGCTCGTCGTCCCCTACGGCTACCGGAGCGAGCTCGCCCTCGACCCGCAGGCCGGCCACGTCGAGCGCCTGCGCGTCGGCGGGGCCACGCTGGCGCAGCCGCTGCCCGTGCACACGCCGACGACGCTCCTCTACGCGCCGATCCCCGGCTACACGCTCGCGATGGCCCAGTCGAACCCGCTGTTCGACTACCAGCCGCAGGTCGTCGACGCGCTCGCGACCGAGCTCCCGGTCCTGTGGGCCGGGCCGTACCCCGACGCGCCCATGCAGGTGGCGCGGCCCCCCGTGCCCACGGGCGCGCCGCCGCCCCAGCCGGGCCAGGCCCAGGGGCCGCCGCCCACGAACGTCACGGGCGGGTTCCCGCCCGTGGGGATCGTGCGGATCACCTCGCGCAAGCAGCCGGTCGGGGCCGGCGCGGCGGTCGTCAACGTCGAGCGCGTGCTCTACCAGGGCGTCGACCCGGTGGGCGGCCGGCTGCTCAACTGCGTGCGCGGCATCGAGGGGACCACGCCCGCCCCGCACTTCCTGTTCGACGAGGTGGCGCTCGAGTCGATCGTCGTGACCGACCCGCGCGACTACCCCGACCGGCCCGACCTGAGCCTGCCGCGCGTGCTCGTGTCCCTGCCGCACGCGACCCCGCCCCTCGCGCCGGCGGTCGGCGTCGAGTGGCTCTCGGTCCAGAAGCCGGCCGACCCGACGCTGCTCGCGCGGGGGCTCCTGCTGGTCCCCGTCCGCGAGTCGCTCGACGTGGCGGCGGCCCAGCCGAACCAGCAGCCGCCCGGGCTCCTGCCCACGTTCCAGCTCAAGCCGGCGCTGATCCGGCAGATGCTCACGGGCAACGGGACCCTGGGCGCGGCCCCCGGGCTGCGCGTGCTCGACGACCCCGGCTACGCGCACCACGCCGAGTGGGGCCAGCCCTGGAAGGAGGTCCTCAAGCGCTGGGAGACCTGGTCCGAGGCGCGCGCCCAGAAGGGGACGCGGCGGCCCGACCCGCCGGCGGGGCCCGGGCACGGGGTCCAGACGCGGGTCGTGCCGACGTTCGCGGTGCGTCTGCTCGACGCCCGGGAGGCCGGCCGCGACGACGTCGTGACCGTCGCCGACGACCAGCCCGGCGTCACGCCGCGCGAGGAGCAGGTCGTGGCCCACGGCGCGCTCGCGCTGCGCGGGCAGAACGACGCGGTCGACGGCTGGCTCCTCGCGCTCGACGGGTTCGTGTCGCGCGAGTACCGGGCCGACGCGGGCGCGCGGCTCGCGCGCTGGCCGACCGGCAACGTGCATCGCGTGCCCGACCTGGCGCTCGGGCGGGCCCGCGCGCCCTCGGGGCCGTCCGACGTGGTCGCCGACGCGCCGGGCACGCTCGCGGCGCGACTCGACGACCTCGTCGTCATGCAGCTCGACGAGCCGAGCCAGCCGCTCCTGCGCGCGACGCTCGGCCCGGGCGACCTCGGCGCCGACGCCCAGGGCAACGAGGCCCAGTGGGAGGGGCGGCTCGTGCGGACCGACGGCGAGGTCCTGGCCGTGACCGAGGCCCAGCGCCAGCAGGGCGGCGTCCGCCTGACGCTCCTGCGCGGCGCGCTCGGGACGCCGCCGGCCGCGCAGTCGCCCGAGACCTACGCCTGGCGGCTCGACTGGCCGGCCACGCTCGCTGCCGGCAGCGGCTTCACCGGCGTGGGCGGGCAGGCCGTCGCGATCCGGCGGACGGTCGGGCCCTTCCGCGAGCGCGACGGCTACGCGGCGATCGACCGCGGCGGCGGGCTGCCCTTCGCCGGGATCCTCCCGTTCGAGGCCCGGCAGGGCAACCGGGCCCTGATCCGGCCGGTCGACCTGCTCGGGCGCGGCTGCTACCCCGCCGCCTTCGGCGCCGCGCCCGGCGTGCCGCAGGCGGGCGACCTGCTCGTCGACCTGCCGTTCCGCGTCCACGACCGCTACGCGGACGGCGTGAGCTCGCTCGACGGCGTGTTCCTCCAGGCCGGGCGCGAGCTCCCCGGCGCCTTCGTCGAGGCGGTCACGTGGGACGAGCAGCTCCCGAACCCCTTCTGCGAGGTCAAGGTCCTGGCGCGCGTCGACGGCGCCCCCGGCTGGGACGGCCCGCGCGCGAACGGCCCGGGCCAGGCCGGCCGCCTCTACGTGTTCGACGACCCGCGCCAGCCCAACCGCATCGAGCTGCGCGCGAACCGCGTCGAGCTGCGCGTCCACCTGACGCTCAAGGCGGGCGCCTACCTCGAGGACGCCTGGAAGCAGGGCGCGCTCGTGGGCGCGGTGCGCGTGCGCTACCGGCAACCCGTGCAGGTCCTGCGCCGCGAGGAGCGGGCGGACTAGGGCGGGCGTTCGAGGGGTAGCCCAGCGGGCTCCCCCTCGAACGCTTCGCAGGGATGGAGCGGGGGGCCGGGTCCTCAGCGAGGGCCAGGCCCCGCAGCTCGCGCCACCCCCTCCTGTCTCTTCGTTCTTCCTTGCCCTTGCCCTTGCCCTTGCCCTCCTTCTTCTCTTCCCTCCTCCTCGCTCAGTCCGCCATGCCGAAGGGGGCCGGTGGGTCGAAGCCGGGGTCGTCGTCCGAGGCCTCGCGGGGGGGCGTGAAGTCGTCGTCGTCGTCGTCCGAGGCGTCGCCGCCCACGACCTGGATGTCGACGATCCGGTGCTCGGTGCCGGGGCCGCGGCGCTCGCCGCACCAGGGGCAGAACCGGAACGCGAGGACCGGCTTGCCCGTCGGCGCGTCGAGGTCGAACCGGAGGTAGTCGGCGAGCTCGGCGTCGGGGACCCCGCACTGCGCCTCGGGCAGGACGGCCAGGATCCCCACGATGACCTTCCGGCGCATGGCGCAGCAGGATGGCGGCGCCGCGGCCTCGCCCTCGGGGACCTCGCCCTCCTGCGCGGCGCCCTCGGCGACCTCGCCCTCGGGCGCGTCGTCGAAGGCCTCGGGCTCGTCGGGGTCCGCCGGCTCTGGATCGGCCACGGGGCCACCTCCCGGGGAGCAGCGTAGCCGGAGGTCCGCCCGGCGCCTCGGGCCAGCGCGCGGGCGCGGGCTACGGCGTGGGCCGGGGCCGCCCCACGAGCACGCGCTCGAGGAAGGCGCGCGTGCGCGGGTGCCGCGGCTGGTCGAGCACCCCGCTGGGCGGCCCCTCCTCGACGACGCGCCCGCCGTCGAGGAAGGCCACGCGCGTCGCGACCTCGCGCGCGAAGCCCATCTCGTGCGTGACGACGACCATCGTCATGCGGTGGGCGAGGTCGCGCATGACCTCGAGGACCTCGCCCACCATCTCGGGGTCGAGCGCCGAGGTCGGCTCGTCGAACAGCATGAGCCGGGGGTGCATCGCGAGGGCCCGGGCGATCGCGACCCGCTGCTTCTGCCCGCCCGAGAGCCGGCCGGGCCGCTCCCCCGCCTTGTCGGCGATCCCGACCCGCTCGAGCAGCTCGAGCGCCTCGCGGCGGGCCTCGTCGACGGGCCGCCCGCGCACGAGCACGGGCGCGAGCGTCAGGTTGTCGAGGACGGTCCGGTGCGGGAACAGGTTGAAGTGCTGGAACACCATGCCCACGTCGGCCCGCACGAGGTCCATGTCGAGCTCGGGGTCGAGCAGGTCGTGGCCGAGCACGCGCAGGGTGCCCGCGTCGGGGTGCTCGAGCCCGTTGAGCGCCCGCAGCGCCGTCGACTTGCCCGAGCCCGAGGGCCCGATCAGGCACACGATCTCGCCCTCGGTCACGGTCAGGTCGAACCCGTCGAGCGCGCGCACGGGCGGGCGGCCCGAGCCCCACGCCGCCGGGTAGACCTTCGTCAGCCCGCGCGCGTCCACGAGCACGCCGCCCGAGGCCGGGCCCTCCGCCGCGCTCATCGGATCGCCTCCTGCGCCGCCCCGCCGCCCAGCTTGCGCTCGAGCAGCCGCACGCCGAGCGAGAGCACGAGGCTGATCGCGAGGTAGAGCGCCGCGGCCGTGAGCCAGGGCTCGAACGTCATGAACGACCCCGACTGGACCGCCCGCGTCTGGTAGGTCAGCTCCGAGAAGCCGATCACGGACGCGAGCGAGCTGTCCTTGAGGAGCGCGATGAACTCGGACGCGAGCGGGGGGAGGATCGCGCGCACGGCCTGCGGGAGGACCACGTGGCGCATGGCCTGCCAGTGGCTCAGCCCGAGCGAGCGCGCGGCCTCCATCTGCCCGCGGTCCACGCCCTGGACCCCCGCGCGCACGATCTCGGCGATGTACGCCGAGGCGAAGCAGCCGAGCGCGGCGACCGCGGCCCCGAACGTCGAGAGCCCGAGCGGCCGCGCGAGCACGTGGTACCAGATCATGATCTGCACGAGCAGCGGCGTGCCGCGGAAGACCTCGACGTGGACGAACCCGACGAGGCGCGCGCCGGGGTCGCTCGCCGTGCGACACAGCCCGACCACGACCCCGAGCGGGAGCGCGAGCAGGAGCCCCGCGCTCGCGACCTGGAGGGTCAGGAGCAGGCCCTTCCCGAGCAGCCCGAGCCAGTCGCGCCCGAACCGCCCCCAGTCCCAGGCGTAGTCGAGGTCGATGCGCGACACGACCAGGGCCACGAGCAGGGCCGCGGCCGCGTAGGCCGCCGCGCGCGCGAGGCGCCGGCGCTGGGTCCGGGTCACGCCGGGGCTACCGGCCGGGCGCGGCCGGCGCCTCGCCGGTCGCGGTCCCCGGGGGCGCCTCGCCGCCCCCCGGCGGCGCGTGCGCGGTCCGGCCCGGCGCCCGCGGGAACCAGCGCGCCTGGAGCGCCGCGAGCTCGCCCGAGGCCTCGAGGCGCTGGAGCGTCCGGTCGATCGCCTCGAGCAGGTCCTGGCTCTCGGGCCGGAGCGCCGCGGCGACCTCCTCCTCGGTGAACGGCTCCCAGAGCCCCTCGAGGCGGTCGGTCTGCTCGGTCACGTACTTGATCAGGAACGGGTGGTCGAACACGACCGCGTCGGCCTTGCCCTGGATCAGGGCCAGGCAGGCCTCGTCGGCCTTGGGGAGCGCGAGGACCTCGGCCTTGGGCATCATGCGCCGGATCGCCTGCTCGCCGGTCGTCCCGAACTGCGTCGCGACCTTCATCGCAGGGTCGTCGAGGTCGCGGTAGCCGCGGATCCGCGCGTCGCCCTTGCGCTTCACGACGACCTGCCCGACCCGGTAGTAGGGGCGCGAGAACGCGACGGCCTTGCGCCGCTCCTCGGTGATCGACATGCCCGAGAAGATCGCGTCGACCTTGCCGGTCCGGAGCTCGCCAATGATCCCGTCCCAGTCGACGTGCTTGAGCTCGGCCTCGACGCCCAGGTCCTTCGCGACCTCGCGCGCGAGGTCGACGTCGTAGCCGACGATCGACCCGTCGGGCCGCGTGACCTCGAACGGGTCGTAGCCCACGTCCATCGCGATCACGAGCTTCCCGCGCGCCTGCACGGCCGCGAGCGCCGAGGCCGGCGGCGGGGGGCCCGCGGGCGGCCCGGCCGGGCAGCCCGCGGCCAGCGCGGCGAGGAGGAGGGCCCAGGGCGAGCGGGCGGAGCGGGCAGGGGTCACGGGGGGCCTCGCGCGGGGGCGGACGGTCAGATGATCAGGCCGGCGACGGTCGCCGTGAGGAAGCACGCGATCGAGCCGGCGACCATCGCGCGCAGCCCGAGCTTGGCGAGGTCCTGGCGCCGCTCGGGCGCGATCCCGCCGATCCCGCCGATCTGGATCGCGATCGACGAGAAGTTCGCGAACCCGCACAGCGCGTACGTGGAGATGATCACCGAGCGCGGGTGGCTGAGCTTGCCGCCCTCGAGCAGGCCCGCGAGGTCGAGGTAGGCCACGAACTCGTTGGCGACCGTCTTCACGCCGATGAGCTGGCCCACGTGCGTCGCGTCGGCCCACGGCACGCCCATGAGCCAGGCGAGCGGCGCGAGGAGCACGCCGAGCACGCCCTGGATCGTCGCGCCCTCGATCCCGACGAGCCCGCACAGGCCGCCGAAGATCGCGTTGCACATGGCGATCAGCGCGATGAACGCGAGGAGCATCGCGCCCACGTTGAGCGCGAGCTTGAGCCCCTCGCCCGCCCCGCGCGCGGCCGCGTCGATCACGTTCGCATCGACCTTGGGCAGGTCGAGCTTGAGCTGCCCGAAGGTCTCGGACTTCTCGGGCTCGGGCTCGGGGACCATCAACTTCGCGCACACGAGCGCGGCCGGGGCGCTCATGATCGAGGCCGCGAGCAGGTGCCCGGCGATGTTCGTGAAGTAGCCCTGGAGGAACCCGACGTAGGCCGCCATGACGCCGCCGGCCACGGTCGCGAACCCGCCGGTCATCACGGCCATGAGCTCGCTCTGGGTCATGCCCTTGACGAACGGCTGCACGAGGAGCGGCGCCTCGGTCTGGCCGACGAAGATGTTCCCCGAGGCCGAGAGCGTCTCGGAGCCCGAGGTCCCCATCGTCCGCTGCATGACCCAGGCGACCCCGCGCACGACGAACTGCATGACGCCCGCGTGGTAGAGCACGGCCATGAGCGACGAGAAGAAGATGATCGTGGGGAGCACGCCGAACGCGAAGTAGGCCCCGGCTGCGGCGACCTGCCCGGTCTCGCCCACCGGCCCGAACGGGCCGCCGCCGCCCACGGGCACGTTGTTGACCTTCGCGAGGTTCCCGAACACGAAGCTCGCGCCCTCGCCCGTGAAGCCGATCAGCTTCACGAACGCGACGTTGACCTTGTCGAACAGCCAGCGGCCGGCGGCCGTGTGGACGACGAGCACGCCGAGGGTGAGCTGGAGCCCGAGCCCCCAGCCGATCACGCGCCAGGGGATCCGCTTGCGGTCGGTCGAGACGGCCCAGCAGATCCCGAGCAGCGCGACCAAGCCGAGCAGGCTCTGGAGGCGCTGGCCGAGCGTGGTCCCCAGGTTCCCGTCGGCCTGGCGCAGGACGGCGAGGTCCACCCGCCCGTCGGCGCCGCGCGCGGCGGACCCCACGGGGGCCGCGGGCTCGGCCGGCGGCGGGGCCTCGGCCGGCGGCGGGGCCTCGGCCGGGGGCGGCGCGTCCTGCGCGCGCGCGCGCCCGACCAGGCCCCCGAGGCCCCCGCCGAGGCCGAGGCAGCCGAGCGCGACGAGGATGGCCGCGGCGAGCGCGCGCGGGCCGTGCAGTCGGGACATGGGGCGCCTCCAGGCGAGCGCGAGAGTCTAGCGGCGGCCTACCCCGGTGGAAACCGCCCACCTCCCGGGGCGCGCGCGCAGGCGCGATCGCCGGGCGCGGGGCGCCGTCAGCCCACCCCTGGCCCGTGGCGAGCGGTCCCGGCCCGGCGGAGCAGGTCGGCCAGCAGGGGCGCGAGCGCCTCGGGCGCCAGCGCGGCGAGCACGGGGCGGGGGAGCACGAGCGGGCCGCCGAGGCGGCGGGCCAGGCGCAGGCGCACGCGCACGTCGACGAGCGGGTCGGGCTCGTCGGGGCGGAGGGTCGGGCCGGTGTCCCAGCCCGGGGCGTCGCCGAGGAGCTCGCGCGCGTCGGCGCCGAAGCGGTCGAGGTCGAGCGCGGCGAGCCGGATCCCCGCGTCGACGGGCGGGGCCTCCTCGACGACCACGCGGCCGAGCCCCAGGCGGCTCGCGCTGTGGGCGACGACCGCGCGGACCTCTCCCAGCACCTCGCCCGCGAGGTCGGCCACGCGCGGGTTCTCGGTCGGGCCCTCGCCGGTGAGCCAGCGCATGGCCGCGTCGAGCCCGACGACGCCGAGCGCGTCGCCCACCTCGACGAGCGGCACGCCGGCGAGCGTCCAGCCAGGCCGCGGCTCGGTCGCGTCGGCGCCGAACAGGGGCAGGTCGGGGCGGACGACCGCCGCCATCGCGTGGCGTCGCCTGCGGTGGAAGGCGTCGAGCGCGGCCTCGACGGCGCGCTCGATCCCCAGGGAGAGCCGGCTGCGCTGGCCGCGTCCGGCCCCGAGCGCGAGCCCGGCCAGGTTCAGGAAGGCGACCTGGACGGTCGTCGCGCCCGGGACCATGCCGCGCGCGCCCACCGCGCCCTCCCCGAGGCACAGGTCCACCCCGGCCCCCGCGTGGGCGGCGCGCAGGAGCGCCCGCAGGAGCGGCTCCGCGTCGGGCGGCGCCGCCTCGCCCGTGGCGAGGCGCACGGCGAGCCGGACGCCCGCGCCCCGCGCGCCG
>JANJTH010000097.1 GCA_024711205.1 Planctomycetota bacterium
CGGCGGCGCCCGGCCGGAGCGCGCGCTCCCCGACCACGCCGCCGCGCCGAGCGCCGCCGAGCCGCCCGCGAGCGCCACCGACCTCGCGGACTTCGCCGACTTCCTCGCCTCGCCCGAGCCCGCGCTGGCGCTGGCGCCGACCGTCGGCGCGAGCCCGGGCGCTCCCCGGTCCGACGTCCTGCTCCAGCCGGCGCAGCGCTGCCCGTTCTGCCACGACCGCGTCGCGCCCGAGGAGCCGCTCACGCGCTGTCCGGACTGCCGCGCCGTGTTCCACGCCGAGTGCCGGGCCGAGGGAGACCCCTGCACGACGCTCGGCTGCGCCTGAACCGGGCGGGCTCGGGGGCAGCCCCGCGCGGGCTCGTCAGGGCGCGTCGACGAAGGAGCAGGCCAGGCGGAGCGCGCCGGCGAGGCGCTCGAGGTAGTCGCGGCGCCGCAGCGCGCGCGGGCGGAAGATCGCCGTGGCGCCCGTGACCATCTGGATGTCCAGGAGCGCGAAGCCGCGCGCGCGCAGGCGCTCGACGAGGCCGACGACGGCGACCTTCGAGGCGTCGGTGACGCGGTGGAACATGGACTCGGCGAAGAACGCGCCGCCGAGCGCGACGCCGTAGAGCCCGCCCGCGAGGCGGCCGTCCTGCCAGGCCTCGACCGTGTGCACGACGCCCCGCCGGTGGAGCTCGAGGTAGCAGGCGGCGACCCGGTCGTCGATCCAGGTCTCGTCGCGGTCCGCGCAGGCGGCGATCACCTCGGCGCAGGCGGCGTCGATCCGCAGCTCGAAGCGGCCCTGGCGGACCGTGCGGGCGAGCCGGCGCGGGACGTGGAACCCGCCGGGGGCGAGGAAGTCGATCACGACGCGCGGCTCGGGCGACCACCAGCCGATCTCGCCGCTCGGGTCCGCCATGGGGAAGATCCCGCGCCGGTACGCGTCGAGCACGAGGTCGGGGTCGAGCCGACCGCCCCACGCGACGAGCCCCGCGGCGTCCGCCGTGGTCGCGGGCGGGAACGGGGGGGGCGTGGGCGGGCGGCGCCGCCGCCGCGCGCGCCCGATCAGCTCGAGGAGCAGCCGGAGGCGGAGCGCCTCCTCGCCCTCCGCCGCGTCGGGGTCGTCGTCGTCGTCCTCGCGCGCGAGGTCGGCCTCGCCGGCCAGGTCCGCGAGCTCGGGCGGCGGCTCGTCCTCGTCGTCCGGATCGGGGCCCATGTCGTCGTTATGGCACGCCCGGTCCCGGCCCGGCAGGCGCGAGGAGCGCCGCGAGCCGGTGCGGGTAATCGGTGATCACGCCGTCGACCCCGAGGCCCACGAGCAGCCGCAGGTGCTCGGGGTCGTTGATCGTCCAGGGGTAGACCGCGACGCCGCGCGCGTGCGCCTCGACGACGCTCGCCGCGTCGAGCGCGCTCGCGCCGTCTCGGGCCAGCGCGACCGAGCCGAACCCGAGCGTGTCGTAGGGCCCCGTGGCGCCCGGGTTCCAGCCGTCCGCGCCCAGGAGCTCGCGCACGTAGCGCCCGGGCCAGGCCAGGCGCTCGGCGCACAGCGCCGCCGCGGGCAGCTCGGGGGCGAGGCGCTTGGCGAGCGCGAGCGCCTGGTGGTCGAAGCTCGAGAGGACCGTCCGCTCGACCGCGCCCGCGGCGCGCAGCGCGGCGACGACCGCCTCGACGAGCCCCGGGTAGCGGCGCGGGACGAGCTTGAGCTCCACGTTCACGAGCTTGTCGCGGCGCCCGACGAGCGCGAGCACGTCCTCGAGCGCCGGCGGGCGGACGCGCCCGCTCGCGAAGCGCGCCAGCGCGCCCGCGTCGAGCCAGCGGCGGCGCTCGTCGTCGGTCGGCCCGTGCGGCGGCGGCGGGAGCCGGTCGAGCGCGCGCACGAACCAGGTCCCGGCGTCGAGCGCCGCGAGCTCGGCCAGGGTCAGGTCGGCGACGAACGGCGGCGCCCCCGGGCCCGCCCAGGGGGTCGTGCGCCCGAGCACGTCGTCGTGGATCACGACGAGCCGGCCGTCGCGCGTCGGGTGCACGTCGAGCTCGAGCATGTCGGCGCCGAGCTCGAAGGCGAGCTCGAACGACTCGAGCGTGTTCTCGGGGGCGAGCCCCATGGCGCCGCGGTGCCCGACCACGAGCGGGCGCCCGCGCGTCGGGTCGTGCGCGCAGGCGTGCGGCCGGGCCGCCGGGGCGTCGGCCGGCCCCGGTCCGGCGCCGACGTCGGCCGGGTCGGCTCCTCCCCGCGCTCGGTCCGCGCCCGGCTGCAGCGCTTCGCCCACGGCTCCTCCCCTCGCCCGGCGTCCGGCGCGGTCCGGCGGGCGCGCACGCTCGGATGCTACCGGGTCCGACCCGGCGGGGCGGCCCGGAGCCGGCCGACGCGTTAGACTCCCGGGGTGGACGAGCCGTTCGAGCTGCGGGTGAAGCTCTTCGCCTCCGTCCGCGAGGCGCTCGGGGCCGCCGAGGTCGCGGTCCGGCTCCCGGCCGGCGCGGCCGCCCGGGACCTCCTCGCGGCCCTCGAGGCGCGGCATCCGGCCCTCGGGCCGCTCGGCCCGTCGCTCGCCGTCGCCGTGAACCACGCCGTCGTCGGCCGGGGTCACCCGCTCGCCGCGGGCGACGAGGTGGCCCTCCTGCCCCCCGTGGGCGGCGGCTGACCGGCGGTGGCCGGCGCCCCGGGGCCGCGGACCGAGGACCCGTCGCAGCGCGAGGCGGCCGCCGCGCCCCCGCTGATCGACCTCGTGCGCGCCCCGATCGACCTGGCGGCCGTCCACGCGGCGCTCGTCGACCCCGCCTGCGGGGCCGCGTGCGTGTTCGTCGGCTCGACGCGCGACCACCACGAGGGGCGTCCCGTGAGCGGCCTCGAGTACGAGGCCTACGACGACATGGCGCGCGCCGAGCTGGCGCGGATCGCCGCCGAGGTCCGGGCGGCGTTCGCGGACGTCCGGCGCGTCGTGCTCGTGCACCGGCTCGGCCCCGTGCCGCTCGGCGAGGCGAGCGTCGCCGTCGGCGTCGCCACCGCCCACCGGGAGGCGGCGTTCGCGGCGGGCCGGTGGGCGATCGACGCCCTCAAGGCGCGGGCGCCGATCTGGAAGAAGGAGGGCTACCGCGACGGTGCCGACCCCCGGTGGGTCGCCAACCGCGAGGCGCGGGCCGAGGGGGGCGGGTGAGCGCAGAGGCCGACGAGGCGGCGACGACCGCCGGCAGCAAGAAGAAGGCGCCGGCCAAGAAGGCGCCGGCCAAGAAGGCGCCGGCCAAGAAGGCGCCGGCCAGGAAGCCCGCCGCGGGGGACGACGGCGACGCGGCGCCGGCGGCCGCGAAGAAGAAGCCGGCGGCCGCGAAGAAGGCGCCGGCCAGGAAGCCCGCCGCGGGGGACGACGGGGCCGCGGCGCCGGCGGCCGCGAAGAAGAAGCCGGCGGCCGCGAAGAAGGCGCCGGCCAGGAAGCCCGCCGCCTCGAGCGGCGGCGCGAAGGACCCGGCCGCGGGCTCGATCGGCGCGGCCCGGGGCAAGAACCTCGACGACGGGATCGCGCGCCTGTTCGGGGCGATCGCCGCGGGGGCCCGGGGGGGGCTGGGCGGCGCGGGGGACGGCGCGGGCGTCGACGAGCCGTCGGACGAGGGGGCGGGGCTCGACCTCGAGGCGACGGGGAGCGAGGACGCCCTCGGCGACGACGAGGCCACGGACGACCTCGGCGGCGACCTGGGCGGGGAGCTCGTCGACGACCTCGCGGAGGAGGGCGAGCCGGCGGCCGCCTCCGAGGACGGGCTCCAGTACGGGCTCGACGAGGACGTCGACGGCAACCTGGGCTCGGAGGACGCCGCGTTCCCGCTCGTCGCCGAGGACGAGGACGAGGACGAGGACGAGGACGAGGACGAGGACGAGGACGAGGCCGAGGACGAGGACGAGGACGAGGACGAGGACGAGGACGAGGACGCGCCCCGGCGGAAGCGGCGCAAGAAGAAGGCGAAGCGCAAGGCGCCGCGCGCGGTCGCCCGTCCGGTCCCGCGGCCCGTGATCCGCGTGGCGCCGGTCGAGCCGGTCGCGGGCCCCGCTCCGGAGGCCGCGGGCGCGGCGCCGGGGCGTCGCCCGTTCCGGCGCGGCCCGAAGCCGAACCAGGTCCACTCGCCCGAGGACGCGGCCCGCCGCCTGATCGCGAAGCCGACCGTCGTCACGGCGCTCAACTGGATCCGGGTCGCCGAGGGGACGCCGCCCGAGACCCTCCGCGAGCTCCAGCGCAAGCTCGAGAATCATCTGTGGTTCAAGGAGGACGACCCGAACGTGAAGATCGACCTCCAGAAGGCGCTCGACCGGGCCGACGAGCTGCTCGGCGAACGTTGAGCGAGCCTGACCCCTCCGGCCGCCCGCGGGGCGGCCCGTCCGCGGTCCGCCGCCCGCCTGGAGGTCCAGCCGCCGCTGGCCTGCGCCGGGTCACCCCGTGACCGGGGCGCAGGCGCTCAGCCTCCTGCTCGCGCTCGGGTTCGTCCTGCTCAACGGGTGGTTCGTCCTGGCCGAGTTCGCGCTCGTGAAGGTCCGCACGACGCGCCTGCGCGAGCTGGCCGACGGCGGGAGCCGCGGCGCGGTCCAGGCCCTGCGGATCACGGGCGAGCTCGACCAGTACCTCTCGGCGATCCAGCTCGGGATCACGCTCGCGTCGCTCGCGCTCGGCTGGCTCGGCGAGCCGGCGCTCGCCCGGCTGCTCGAGCCGGCCTTCACCGGGCTCTCCTTCGGGCCCGTGCTCGCGCACGGGATCGCGACCGCGATCGCGTTCGCGACGATCACGTTCCTGCACGTCGTCCTGGGGGAGATGGCCCCCAAGACGCTCGCGATCCTCCAGGCCGAGCGGTTCGCGCTGTGGGTCGCCTGGCCGCTCCACGCCTTCTACGTCGTGACGAGCCCGCTGATCTGGGCGCTCCAGGGGGCCGCCAACGCGATCGTGCGCGCCATGGGGTTCGAGCCGTCGGCCGAGGGCGGCGACCCCTACACCGAGGAGGAGCTGCGCATGATCGTGGCCGCCTCGCACCACTCGGGCGTGCTGCCCGAGGCGACCCGCTACCTGCTGGACAACGTGCTCGACTACACGACGCGCGTCGTCCGCGAGGTCATGACCCCGCGCCGCGACGTCGCGACCCTCGACGTGCGCGACCCCGTCGAGCGCTCGGTCGCGACCGCGCTCGAGCGCGAGTTCTCGCGCTACCCGCTCGTCCACCCCGAGCGCGGCGTGCTCGGGTTCGTGCACGTCAAGGACCTCGTCGCGGTCGCGACCGGGCGCCGCCAGGTCAAGTCGCTCACGGAGGTCGCGCGCAAGCCGGTGTTCGTGCCCGAGTTCGTGCCGATCGACCGCGTGCGGCGCCAGCTCCAGCACCGGCGCACGCACTTCGGGATCGTCGTCGACGAGCTGGGCGACTTCGTGGGGATCGTCACGCTCGAGGACCTGCTCGAGGAGCTCGTGGGCGAGATCATGGACGAGCTCGACGTCGAGCTGCCCAAGGTCATGCCGCAGACCGACGGGTCGGTCGAGCTCGACGGCGGGCTGCTGCTCGGGACGGCCGTCCGCAAGCTGGGCCTCGAGACGCCCGGCAAGGTCGAGGGCGTCGACACGATCGGCGGCTACGTGTTCGCGCTGCTCGGCCGCCCGCCCCAGGCGGGCGACGCCGTCGTCGTGGGGAAGCACCGGCTCGAGGTCCTGCGCGTCGAGCGGCTGCGGATCCGCCGCCTGCGCATGGTCCCGCTGCCTCCGGCGGCGGCGCCGGAGTCGGGCGACTAGTGTCCCTTCCAGCCTAAAGAGGTGGGCTCTCGCGAAGGGATCGTCGTCGCGGGCAAGGCGCGAGGGAGGGCGCATAGCAGCGCTCTGTAACCGACCGAGCAACGCAGCCAGCGGCGACGAGACCGAGCGAGAACC
>JANJTH010000101.1 GCA_024711205.1 Planctomycetota bacterium
CCGTTGACCCCGCCGGCCGGGCCCCCCGCGGCCGCGGCGCCGCCCGTGGCCCGCCCGCGCTGGGACCCGCCGGTCGACGTCCCCCTCACCTACGCGCTGGGGATCGAGGACGCGGGCCACGGGCGAGCGCGCCTCGAGCTCGCCTTCACGCTGACGCGTCGCGCTCAGCCCGCCGCCGCGGGCGCGCTCCTGCTCGAGGGCCGCTTCACGGAGCAGCGCCGGTTCGAGCTGTTCGTCCACGACTGGTCGGACCTGGACCTGGCCGAGGTCGATGTCCACTGGCCGCGGCGCGCGGCGGGCGCCTTCGAGCTCGAGCTCGACCCGGCCACGGGGCACGTCCGCGAGGTGCGTGGGCTCGCACCCTTGAGGGCCGCGGCGGTCGGGCATCTGAACGGGCTGATGCGCCCCTGGGTGAGCTTCGGGTACGACCCGCTCACGCAGGAGACGAACCCGGCTGGCCTGAGCCTACGCAGCCTGATCCAGCTCTTGCTGGACGGGGAAGGCAGGCTCCGGCTCGGGCTCGACGCCCTGTTCGCCGCGGCGGCCCCCGGCTCACCTTGGCGCCTCGTCGAGACGAAGGGCGCGACCACGGCGACGCTCCAGGCCTCGCCGCGCCTTCCGCTCTTGCCGACGCTCGCGGAGCCCAAGGACTACGGCGCCGCCGAGCGCGTGCGCGCCGAGGGGCGGTGCACCTTCGACGCCGTCGGCCTCGTCGAGGGTCGGCTCGTGCAGGCGCTCGAGGTCGGGCCCGGGCGGCTGTTCCCGGCCGGGCAGACCTGGACGCTGCGCCGCGAGACTCCCTGAGCGACGCGCGAGGGCTGGGAACGGGAAGAAGGGCCTCGCCCCTGCACGACCGCGGGAACGGGAACGGGAACGGAAACGGGAAGGAGGGGCGTCGTCCCTGCGCGACCGTGGACGCCTGGCGCGCGACCGCCGGGGGTCGCCCGCGCCGGGCGGCGTGGGAGAATCCCGCGCGTCCGGGGACGCCCCGGCGCAGGAGCAGCGTGGGCCCCGTGGATCTCTCGTCGCTCGCCGCCCGCTTCGAGGACGTGCCGGTCCTCGTCGTCGGCGACCTCATGCTCGACCGCTACGTCTGGGGCGACGTGAGCCGGATCTCGCCCGAGGCCCCCGTCCCGGTCCTCCGCGTCGAGCGCGAGGAGGCCCGCCTCGGCGGCGCGGGCAGCGTCGTGATGAACGTCGCGACGCTCGGCGCGCGGGTCCTCCCCGTGGGGCTCCTCGGCCACGACGCCGCCGGGGAGCGCGCGGTCGAGCTCGTGCGCGCGGCCGGGCTCCCGACGGACGGCCTCGTGCGCGACCCGTCGCTCACGACGACGCAGAAGACGCGGCTCCTCGCGCGCACGCAGCAGCTCCTCCGGCTCGACCGCGACGCGCCGCCCGTCGTCTCGCCGGCGCTCGAGGCGGCGCTCCTCGAGCGGGCGCTCGGCCTGCTCGAGCAGGCGCGCGTCGTGCTCGTCTCCGACTACGGGCGCGGCGTGCTCGGCGGGACCCTCTGCGCGCGGCTCGCGGCGGCGGCCCGCGCCCGGGGCGTGCCGGTCCTGGCCGACCCCCACCGCGACGCGCCCTTTGAGCGCTACCGCGGCGTCACCGCGATCACGCCGAACCGCAACGAGACGGCCCGGGCGACCGGGATCCGCCCGCACGACGAGGCGTCCGTGCTCGAGGCGGCCCGCGCGCTCGTCGACCGGCTCGAGCTCGAGTTCGCGGCCGTCACGCTCGACCAGGACGGGATCTTCGTGCTGCGCCGCGGCGAGGCGCAGGGCCGGCGCTGGCCCGCGAAGGCCCGCTCGGTCTACGACGTCGCGGGCGCGGGCGACATGGTCCTCGCGGTGCTCGGGCTCGCGCTCGGCGCGGGCGCCGACCCCGACGCGGCGGCCCAGCTCGCGAACGTCGCGGCCGGGCTCGAGGTCGAGCGGCTCGGCGTCTCGCCGATCACGCCCGAGGAGCTCGCGACCGAGCTCGCGAGCGACGCCCCGCCCGTGCTCCGGCGCAAGATCGTCCAGGCGCCCGCCGCCGCGGCGCGGATCGCCGAGGCCCGCCGGCAGGGCAAGCGCGTCGTGTTCACGAACGGCTGCTTCGACCTGCTCCACGCCGGGCACGTCCACTTCCTCCAGGGGTGCCGGGCGCAGGGCGACTTCCTCGTGGTCGGCCTGAACACGGACGGCTCGATCCGCGGGCTCAAGGGGCCGTCGCGCCCGGTCCTCGGGCTCGAGGAGCGCGCGACCGTGCTCGCCGGGCTCGAGGCCGTCGACCTCGTCGTCCCCTTCGAGGAGCCGACGCCGATCGCGCTGATCGAGCGGCTCCGCCCCGACGTGCTCTGCAAGGGGCAGGACTACGCCGGCAAGGTCGTCGTCGGCCGCGAGCTCGTCGAGGGCTGGGGCGGCCGCGTCGAGCTCGTCCCGCTGCTCCCCGGCATGTCGACCACCCACGTGATCCAGCGGATCGCCGAGGCAGGACCCAAGCCATGACCCGACGCACCTGGCCCGCCCTGGCCCTCGCCCTCGCCCTCGCGGGCTGCGGCGGCCCCGAGCCGAACCCCGCGGAGACCCCGCCGCCGCACGGCGAGACGCGCGCGCCCGGCTATGGCCCCGCGCGCGGCCCGCGCCTGCCCGCCGCCGTGCGGGGCGCGGAGGCCGCGAGCGAGCCGCGCGAGTAGCCGGAGTGCCCCTCGACCCGCGCCGCCCGGCCCCCCCCGAGGACGAGCGCGCCTGGCTCCGCCGCCACCTCGAGGCCTGGTGCGCGGTCGACACGACGAGCGGCCGCGAGGACGCCGGGCTCGACGTGGTCCGGGCGACCCTCGCCGAGCTCGGGGCGGAGGTCCAGCTCCAGCCGGTCTCGCCCGGCCGCACGAACGTGCTCGCGACCTGGGGGCCCGCCCCCCGCGCGCTCCTGACGACGCACCTCGACACGGTCCCGCCCCACGTCCCGCCGCGCTGGGAGGGCGACGTCCTGTTCGGGCGCGGGACCTGCGACGCCAAGGGGCAGGCCCTGGCGCAGCTCGCGGCGATCCGCCGGGCGCGCGCCCGCGGCGCCGCGCCCGCCGCCTGGCTCGGCGTCGTGGGCGAGGAGACCGACAGCGCGGGGGCGGCCGCCGCGCTCGCCTGGCCGCTCCTCCGCGCGCGGCTCGCCGCGGCCGTCGTCGTCGTCGACGGCGAGCCGACCCGCAACGCGCTCGCGACCGGCCAGCGGGGCGTCACGCTCCTGCGGCTCGCCGTCGACGGCGTGGCCTGCCACTCGGGGACGCCCGAGCGCGGGCGGTCCGCCGCCTGGCCCCTCGTCGACTGGGTCGCGGGCCTGCGCGCGGTCCCGCTCGCGCGCGACCCCGACCTCGGGGAGGAGGTCTGGAACCTGGGGCTCCTGCGCGCGGGCGAGGCCCCGAACGTCGTCCCCGCCGCCGCCGAGGCCCAGCTCCACGTGCGGACCGTCCCCGGCTCGACCTTCGCCGGGGCCGTCCGCGCGAGCGCCCCGCCCCACGCGCGCGTCGAGACGCTCCTCGACGAGCCGCCCGACCGGTTCCCCGAGGTCCCGGGGTTCCCGCGCGCGGCCGTCCCGTTCGGCTCGGACGCCCCGGCGCTCCGGGCGCTCGTCGCCTCGGGGGACGTCGTGCTCGTGGGCCCCGGCACGATCGAGGTCGCCCACACGCTCGACGAGCACCTCGCGCTCGACGAGCTGTGCGCGGGCGTCGACCTCCTCGAGCGCCTCCTCGCCCGCTTCGCGGCCTGACCCGGCCCGACCGCGCCGCGGACCCCGCGTGAGCGCCGGACCTGCGGCGCGCCGGGCGACCGGGGGGCGCCCCGGACCTCCGAGCCGCGCCGGAGCGCCCGTCGGCGTCGGGCCCGTTGCCCGCGGCCCCGCCCCGTGGCCTACTGCCCTCCGGCGAGGGCGTGGACCCGCGCCCGAGGACGCCCGTGCGCCGGACCATGATCCACCTCGAGGGGATCCACAAGAGCTTCGGCAGCCGGCACATCCTGCGCGGGGTCGACCTCCCCGTGCTCGAGGGCGAGACCGTCTGCATCATGGGCGGCTCGGGCACCGGCAAGAGCGTGACGCTCAAGCACGTCATGCGCCTGCTCGACCCGGACAAGGGCAAGATCTGGCTCGACGGCCAGGACATCACGGACGTGACGGGCCGGGCGCTCCAGGCCGCGCGGGCCAAGCTCGGCGTGAACTTCCAGTTCGGCGCGCTCCTCAACTGGCTCACGGTGTTCGAGAACGTCGCGCTCCCGCTGCGCGAGAACACGCGCATGTCCGAGCCGGAGATCGAGCGGCGGGTGATGGCGAAGCTCGAGCTGCTCAACATCCCGCACGCGCGCGAGCAGTTCCCCGACCAGATCTCGGGCGGCATGCGCAAGCGCGCCGGGCTGGCCCGGGCCGTCGTCATGGAGGAGTCCGTCAAGGTGATCCTCTACGACGAGCCGACGTCCGGCCTCGACCCGATCTCGACCGCGATGGTCGACGAGATGGTCAACGAGATGCGGACGCGCCTCGGGCTCACGCAGGTGATCGTGACCCACGACCTCGCATCGGCGTTCCGCACGGCCGACCGGGTCGCCATGCTCCACGAGGGGCGCGTCGTGGCCTACGACACGCTCGACGGGATCCTCGCGAGCACGCACCCGTTCGTCGTCGACTTCATCGGGCGGCACAACGCGGAGCCCGGCCACGACGCGCCGCCCGCCCGGGCCGCGGCCCCGGCCGCCGCGCCCCCGCAGGCCGCGCCTGCGACCGGGCCGCCGCCCGGACCTCGATGGGCGCGGGCGCGATGGCTTCGGCGCCCGACTCGCCCGCCGCCCCGCGCCCCGCTGCGGCGCGCTCACCCGACCCCGCGCCGCCTGCCGGGCCTGCGGCCGCGCCCGCGCGCGACGACCCGTTCGCGAGCGAGGACACGTTCGAGTCGGGCGAGGGCGAGGTGTTCCTCGTCAGCTCGGACAGCGGGCGGCTCGTGCTCGGCGACACGGAGAGCCACCGCGTCTCGGTCCTCGGCGCGTCGACGAGCGGGCGGCTCGACGTGGGCGCCGAGGGCGCATCGGAGCTGGGGCCGGTGCTCGAGCTCGACGGCCCCGACGCGGCGCCGGCGGGACCTGCCGCCCCCGAGGGCCCGACGCCCGGCGCCCCGGCGTGAGCCCGCCCGCGGCCGACGCGGGGTCGGCGGTCCACCAGGAGGTGGTCGTCGTGCGGACGCCCGGGGCCGGGACCGTGGACGTGTCGGCCGAGGTCGCGCGCGTCGTGGCCCGGAGCGGCGTCGCGACCGGCCTCTGCCACGTGTTCGTGCAGCACACGTCGGCCAGCCTCGTGATCCAGGAGAACGCCGACCCCGCCGTGCGGCGCGACCTCGCGCGCTGGCTCGCCGACCTGGCGCCCACGACCCGGGCCTGGGAGCACGACGACGAGGGCCCCGACGACATGCCGGCGCACGCCAAGGCCGCGATCACGCGCACGAGCGAGACCCTGCCCGTGGGCGGCGGCCGGCCGCTCCTCGGGACCTGGCAGGGGCTCTACCTGTGGGAGCACCGGGCCCGCCCCCACGAGCGCCGGCTCGTCGTGACCGTGTGGGGCGCGCGGACCTGACACCCGCGACGCGCGAGGGCCGAGCACGGGCCGAGCGCGGAGTGGACCCCGCCTCGCGCCGCCCGCGCGCGACGCCGCTCCGCGGGCTACGCTCTCGGCGTGGCCGACCGCTACGCCTGCCCCACCTGCGCGCTCGAGATCGTCCCGGGCCTGACCTACTGCCCGCGCTGCCGCGCGCAGGGCGAGGGCCGCCCCTTCGAGCCCGACGCGGTCGACCGCCACGAGCGCGCCTACGTCGTGTCGCTCGTGGTCGTCTCGCTCGGCGCCCTCGCGACCCCGCGCCTCTGGCGCAGCCCCGCCTTCGGGACGGGCGCCAAGCTCGCCCTCACGCTCGTCGGCGCGCTGAACACGGGCGGGGTCGTGCTCGTGCTGTGGTGGTTCACGCAGCGCTGGCTCCCCGCGCTGCTCCAGGCCGCCCGATGACGCTCCGGCTCGCCTACAACACGAACGGGCTCGGCTCGCACCGGCTCGAGGACGCGCTCGCGCTGCTCGCCGAGGCGGGCTACGACGGCGTCGCGCTCACGCTCGACCCCGTCCACCTCGACCCGCTCCGGGCCGGCCCCGGCGACGTCGCGCGCGTTCGCCGCCTGCTCCGCGACCACGGGCTCGCCTGCGCGGTCGAGACGGGCGGGCGGTTCGTGCTCGACCCGCGCCGCAAGCACTTCCCGCCGCTCGACCACCCCGACCCGCTCCTCCGCATGCAGCGCGCCGACCTGTACCGGCGCTGCCTCGACATCGCGGCCGACCTGGGCGCCGAGGCGGTCACGCTCGCGACCGGCCCGCGCGCGCCCGGGCAGGACCCCGCGGCCGCGCAGGCGTTCCTCGAGGACGCGCTCGCCGCGCTGTGCGCGCGCGCCGACGAGCTCGCGCTCGCGCTCGCGCTCGAGCCCGAGCCGGGCCACGGGGTCGCGACGCTCGCGCAGTGGGGCGCGCTCGCGGCCGCGCTCCCGTCGCTCCGGCTCGCGCTCGACGTGGGGCACGTCGGCGTCGACGACCCGGCCGAGGGCCCCGCGGCCGCCGCGGTGGCGGCCCACGCCCACGCGCTCGCCACCGTGCATCTCGACGACGCCCCGCGCGGCCGCCACGAGCACCTGCCCTTCGGCCAGGGCGACCTCGACCTGCCCGCCGTGATCGCGGCGCTGCGGGCCGCGCGGTTCGGGGGCCTGTGCGCGGTCGAGCTCTCGCGCGACGGGCATCGCGCGCACGAGCTCGTCCCGGCCTCGCTCGCGGCCCTCGTCGCCGCGGGCGCGCGGGGCTAGCGGTCCGGGCCCGGCGTCCGGGCCCCCGCGCGCAGCCCGGCGAGGAGCCCCGCCAGGTCGGCCGGGTGCGGCGCCTCGACCTCGACCCACGCGCCCGTGCGGGGGTGCGGGAACGCGCAGCGCCGCGCGTGGAGGGCCTGCCGGGCGATCACGGGCGGGCCTGGCGCCGGGACCGTGGTCGGGTCCGAGGGCGGCCACACGAGCTGGCCGTCGCCGTAGAGCGGGTCGAGGAGGACCGGGTGCCCGAGCGCGCGCATGTGCACGCGGATCTGGTGCGTCCGCCCGGTCTCGATCCGGCAGCGGACCCAGGCGTGCGGCCCCGGGAGCCGCTCGACGACCTCCCAGCGCGTGCAGGCCGGCAGGCCGTCGGGGCGCGTGGTCATCATCGTCGCGCGCGGCGCGTCGTCGTCGGGCCCGATCGGCAGCTCGACCGTGCCGCGCTCGGCCGCCGGGGCGCCCGCCACGACGGCGTCGTAGTCCTTCTCGACGGCGCGCCCCTCGAACGCCGTCTGGAGCGCGGCGCGGGCCGCGACCGTCTTCGCGAGCACGAACACCCCCGACGTGTCGCGGTCGAGGCGATGGCAGACGTGGGGGATGAGCCGCGCCCCGCGCCGGGGCCCGTGCTGGTAGAGCCAGTGGAGGCCCTGGATCAGCGTGTTCACGCGCGTCCCGCCGACCGGGTGGACGACGAGGCCCGGCGGCTTCGAGAGCACGAGCACGTCGTCGTCCTCGAGCACGATCGTCCCCTCGAGGGCGCGCCCGAGCTCCTCGTGGCGCGCCTCCTCGTCGGGCGGCGGCACGTCGACCTCGATCCGCTCGCCGCGCACGAGGGCGCCCGCCTTGCGCGTCACGACCGCCCCGTCCCGGCGCACGTGCCCGGCCTGGATGAGCGCCGCGATCCCGGCCCGCGAGCGCCAGGGCAGGCGCACGACGAGGAACGCGTCGAGCCGCGCGCCCGCCTCGGCGGGGCCCACCGTCCACGCCAGCGCCTCGAGCGGGACCGAGAGGTCGCGCGGCGCGCGGGGAGGCGTCCGCGCGGCGCGCGGGCGAGGCTTGGCATACTTCCGCCGGACGTGGGTCACGCGGACATCGTAGGGCCTCCCGCGCCGTCGCGGGGCGGCGCGTCAGTCCAGCGCGCTCTCGGCCAGGACCTTGAGCGACTCGCTGATCCCGAGCGTGTCGCGGCGACGGCGCTCGAGCAGGCGCTCGAGGGCCAGGTGCCACTCGTCGGAGCTCGCGGACAGGTCGAACGGATCGGCGGGGCGCTGCAGCTCGGCGGGCAGGTTCATGTTCACCTCGCCCGGTCCATGAGCATGGCGGATGCCAACGCAAGCCCATATTTTCCAAGGACGTTGCGACCCGCGGAGGCGATCGAGGGGCAAGGTTTGCCCACGGGTTCAGCCCAGCTTGACGGATGGCACCGTCGCGGCACGGCGAACCCGTCGGCGAGACGCACATGAGACGGGCCAGGCGTCGTCGGCCAGCTCGGTTCCGTAAACCACGGTCCGCGAGCTACCTGCATTCTGCTCGGGAGCCTTTCATGAGGACGTGGGGATGGTCCAGGGCTTGCGGATCGGGTCCTGTGGAGGGACGGACGATGACCAGGACGACGACGTGGGCTCTGGCGCTGGCGATCGTGGCGACCGCGGCCGGTCCGGCGCGCGCGCAGGGCCAGGCCGACCCGCGCGGGAGCTACGTGCTGACGGGCGCCAACGGCGCGCGCGGGCAGGCCACGATCTCGGGCGAGCCGGGGAGCCTGGTCCTCGAGGTCCGCAACGCCGACGGCACCGACCGGCCCGCCGCCCGCCAGACGCAGGGGGCGGCCGGGCGCCTGCAGTTCGAGGCGCTCCTCGAGGCCGAGGGCATCGCCGGCCGGATCACGGGCGAGGGCGCGACGACGCGCCGGCGCACGATCGACCTCGCGCCCGACGGCCAGGGCGGGCTGCGCGCGACGACCCGCGACGAGGGCGGGGCGACGACCCAGGAGCGCCTCGCGCGCTTCCGCGCGGCGCTGCTCGTCCACGCCGAGACCTACGACCGCACGCACGTGAACGCGTTCAAGGCCTACGCGGTCGACCTCAAGAGCCTCTACACCCAGCGCGGCTACCAGCGCTGCGACCTCGTCTCGGGCTCCGACTTCCAGGTCGTGAACGACGCGCTCCTCGCGGCCGAGCGCGAGCGCCGCCCCTACGAGCGCCTGATCATCATCGGCCACGGCGGCTGGGACGGCCCTGTGCTCGGGGCCTACCGCGAGGGCGCGATCCGCCAGGTCAGCTCGCACGAGAACCCGGCCGGCTTCGCGACGTTCGTGGACGCGGTCCGCCGCGGGACCACCGCCGGGGCCAAGCTGTTCGCCTCGGCCTGCCACGCGGGCGGCAACAACGTCTACGAGCGCGCCGACGGCCGCAACCCGTACGTCTGGGTCGACGACCTCGCCGAGAAGACCGGCCGCACCGTCGCGGGCCCGGCCGGCTACACGTCGACCGACTACACGCGCCGTCACGTCCTCGCGACGCTCGAGGGCGAGGGGACGACGGTCCAGGAGGTCCGCTGGGCCTCGCCGGCCGGCGTGCGCTCGATCAAGCCGCGGAGCACCCTGGCCTCGGCGCCGCTCCAGCGCTTCCCGCAGGTCGTGCGGCCCGCGCCGGTCGTGCACGAGACGGTCGAGTCGGTCACGAACCGCCCCCTCGGCGACTGACCCGGAGCGGCACCCCGGGTGCCCCGACGGGCCCGAACGCCACGAGGCGCTCGGGCCCGCTTGCGTTTGCGCGCGGCCCGGGCCTTGCGACTGGTCACCCATGCTCCGCGTGACCTCCGCTCGACTCGACCCGGCCCGGCGCCTCGCCGTCCCGACGGTCCTCCGCGCGCCCTCCTCCCCCGAGGTCCGCGACCTCGCGATCGAGGTCCGCGACGAGGCCCGCCGCCTCGACCTCCGCGTGCGCCTCCTCACGACCGCCCTCCTCGGCGCGCTCGGGTGCGCCGGGCTCCTGGCGGCCTCGAACGCCTACCTGCTCCGGCGCCTCATCGCGCTCGAGGCCGTGGTCTCCGAGGTGACCCCCGGGGGCCCTCCGCACCTCCGGGGGTCGTGACGGCGCGGCCCGCTCGGCGGGGCGTCTCGCCGCCGCCTGGCTGCGCGCGAGCGGCCCGCCCGAGCGTGCGTGGACGCCCCGGGCCGGACCCCGTACAAGGGCGTCGCCGTGGCGCTGCCCCCCGAGGACGACGAGCGCGAGGACCTGCCGACGCGCGTCGCCCAGACGCTCGTCCGCCGGCCGTGGCGCGTCGTCGCGGTCGCCGCCGCGATCGCGGTCGGCTCGGCCGCGCTCGTCGCGGGCCGCCTCGACTGGCGCACCGACCGGCAGGCGCTGATCGGGCTCCATCACGACTTCAACCGCGGGTTCCAGGCGCTCCGCACCGACTTCCCCGACGTCGACGCCGTGGTCGTGATCGGCCGCGCGCCCTCGCCCGAGGTCGGCGCGGCCTGGGCCTGGGCCCTCGTCGAGCGCGCCGGCGCGGACCCGCGGATCGGGCGCGCGTTCGCGGGCGTCCCGGACGGCGCCCTGCGCGGCCGCGCGCTCCTGTTCCTCGAGGCGACCGACCTCGAGGACCTCGCCCGGCGGCTCGAGGCGGGGCGGGGCGCGACCCGCGCGATCGCGCGCGACGGGGTGCCGGGCCTGCTCGACCACGTGACGGAGCGCCTCGAGCGCGCGCTCGCGCGCCCCGCGCCGCCCGCGCCCGACGGCGACGAGGCGCGCGGGCTCGCGCTCGGCCTCGACCTGCTCGGGGCCGTCGCCGAG
>JANJTH010000238.1 GCA_024711205.1 Planctomycetota bacterium
CGGCGGCGAGCGCCGCGGCGTCCGCCTCGTAGGCCGCGGCCTCCGCCGCGCACGCGGCGCACCCCGCGAGGTGCGCGCGGGCCCGCGCGTCGACGGCGCCGTCGCCGCCGACGTCGCCCTCCTCGAGACCCCCCGGCAGGAGCGGCAGCGCCTGCCGGACCTCATCGCACGACATGGTTCCCCTTCCCGAACAGGCGCTCCCAGGCGTCCCGGAACAGCTTGCGGGCACGGTGGTGCCGCCAGCGGACCGTCGCGTGGGTCGTGCCCGTCATGTGGGCGATCTCCTTCGCCCCGATCCCCTCGAGGTCCGAGAGCACCATCACGGCCTTGTACTTGGGCGGCAGCTCGTCGAGGACCTGCTGCACGCGCGCGCGCAGCTCCTCCTCCTCGAGCCGCCCCGAGTCCTGCCCCCGGACGCCGACCTCGGCCACCGCGTCGAGGGACGCGGCCCGGCGCTTCTGCTGGCGCCGGAGCTGGTCGATGCACAGGTTCACGACGATCTGGTAGAGCCAGGTGTAGAAGCGCATGCGCGTGTCGAAGCGGTCGAGCGAGCGGTAGGCCCGCACGAACGCCTCCTGCGCCGCGTCCCGCGCGTCCTCGTCGTTGCCGAGCATGCCCCGGGCCACGAAGAACGCGCGCAGCTGGTAGCGGTCGACGAGGACGCGGTAGGCGTCGCCCTCGCCCGCGAGCACGCGCCCGACGAGCGCGGCCTCGTCCTCGATCGCTTCGTCGGCGGCGGGCTGGGTCATGGCGGACCGGGCAGGGTGGCGGTCGGACGCCGCGCGCGCGCGCGCGCGGTCGGCGACCGCGCGCCCCGGCAGCCACCACGAGGGCGCCCGTCCGGGCGCGATCGCGACGCCTGCCGCGCTCACGAGCGGTCCTCCCCAGTGTAGCCCGTCACGGTCCGCCTGCCTCCGTCCCTGGTCCTGCGCTCAGTAGAGCCGCGCGCCGTCCGGGACGCGGGGCTTCGTCGAGCGGCCCTCGCGCTCGGGCGCGGGCTTGCGCTCGTCGCCCCCCCGGCGGCCGGGCTCCGCCCGGCGGCCGGGCTCCTCCCGGTCGCGGCCGCGCACGAGCCGCTCGAGCTGCTCGCGCATCCCGCCCTCGCCGCCGCCCTCGCCCAGCCGCTCGCCGAGCCGCCCGAACGCCTCGCCGAGGCGCTGCCCGCGCTCCGAGTTCATGAAGCCCTCGAGCCGCTCCACGCTGCGCTCGAGCTCGGCCATCATCGCCCGCCCCTCCTCCGAGCCCATGAACTCGGAGAAGACCTCGAGCATGCGGACCATGTCCTTCGGCTCGAGCGCGCCCTGGAGCTTCTGGAGCAGCTCCCCGCGGTCGCTGAGCGCGCCCGGCCCCAGGTCGCCGCGCAGCTTGTCGAACGTGCGCATCAGCGCCTCGACGTCGCCGGGCTCCATGATCTCGGCCAGCTTCTGCAGGCCTCGCCGCCAGGTCCCGAACCGCTCGAGCACCTCGCCCATCGGCCGGCGTTGCCCCGGGCGGGCCCGGCCCTCGCCCCGGCGGGGGTGGGGCGCCGTGCGGCCCTGCTCCGCGAGCATGCGCTCGATCCGGTGCAGCGAGCGCTCGATCTCGTCGAGGCGCTTCATCACGTCCTGGTGGACGCGGTCGTCGGGCGCCCCGCGCTCGGCGTGGTGCCGGCGCTCGCCCGGGTCGGCGCCCGGGCGCGGCTCGGGTCGCGGGGCGGGACGCGGCTCGGGCCGCGGCCCGGGACGGGCCTCGCCGCGCGGCCCGGGCGCAGGCGCGGCGCCGCGCGGTCCCTGGCCCTGCTCCTGCATCATGCGCTGGAGCGCCTCGCGCCGCTGCTCGGGCGGGAGCTTCTGGAGCTCGCGCACGCGGTCCATCGCCTCGTCCGAGAGGAAGCGCTGGATCATGGGGAGGTACGGGCGGACCTGCTCGGGGTCCTTGAGCCGGATCTTGCCCTTGCCGTCGAGCTCGACGAACTGCGCGAGCATGGCCTGCACGCGGTCCTTGGGGAACGGGAGCGACTCGGCGAACTCGTCGCGGAGGACGATCCGGCCGCTCTCGTCGACGACGAGCACCTCGCCGAGGCGCCGCTCGAGCTCCTCGAGCTGCTTCGCCACGTCGTCGATCTCGAGCGCGCCCCCGAGCGGCTCCCGCTCGGCCGCGCTCGTCGCCTGGCACCCGCCGCACCCGTCCTGACCCCGGGTGAGGACCCCGTCGTCGGCGCGCACCGCGCCCGTGCCCAGCGAGGCCCCGAGCAGCAGCGTGCTCACGATCCGCTTCATGCCTGCGTCCTTTCGTGTCGTCTCGGGGCCCGGCCCCCGGCGGGGTCGCCCGAGCGTCAGTTCAGGTTACGGCGGTCGTGTCCGCCCGTTGGGGCCTTCCTCGTCGGGCCCTCCGCCGGCCCGAGGACGGACCCGGGCCTGCGCCCGGCGAGGGGTGGGCGACGCCCGCCAGGCGGCTGGGGCCCGGCCCGTTGGGTTGGCGTAAGCCCTTGGGATCACGGACCGAGCCGCGCCGTCGAGGGCGGTCGGGCCGCGGGCCTCAGGGCCGGGGGCCCGCGATGAGCGTGACGCTGCGCCCCACGCCGTCGTGGAGCACCGTGAGCGTGAGGCGGCGGCCCGCGAACACGTCGGCGAGCGCCTCGCGGAACGCGACGCGCCCGTGGGTCGGGCGCCCGTCGAGCGCGAGGAGCCGATCGCCCGCGCGGAGCCCGCCCGCGGCGGCCGGGCTGCCCGGCGCGACGGCGCGGACGAGCACCCCCGGCATCGCGTCGTCCTCGCGCGGGATCGTGACCCCGAGCCAGCCGGGCTCGAGCTCGTCGCCGTTGCGGAGCCGCTCGAGGACCGGCGCGATCCGCGCCCAGGGCACGGCGAACCCGACCCCGCTGCGCGCGCCGAGCCGGTCGTCGACGTGGACCGTCACGCCGAGCAGCCGCCCGTCGAGGCCGACGAGCGCGCCGCCCAGGTTGCTCCCGTCGAGCGGCGCGTCGGTCTGGTCCGCGCGCCCGTCGAAGCGCCCGACCGCCGAGACGATCCCCGTCGTGACCGTCGGCAGGCCCCCGCCCGCGAGCGAGGTCCCGAGCGCGAGCGCGATCGTGCCCTCGGCCCGGGCCGCCGCCGGCGCGCGCGCGAGCGGCGGCGCGTCGAGGCCGTCGGCGGCCAGCGCGGCGAGGCGCAGCCGCAGGTCGCGCCCGCGCCAGCGCGCCGGCCACGACCGCCCCCCCAGGTCCTCGATCGTGACGTCGTCCACCCCCACGGCGTCGATCGCCGTCGCGCACGTCAGGACGAGGCCCGGCGCCACGACGACGCCGCTCCGCACCGCCCGGCCGTCGCGCGCCACGATCCGCACGAGGCTCGGCGCGGCGGCGGCCGCCGCCCGCGCCTGCGTCCGCGAGAGCGCCCCGAGCGCCCCCGCGGGCGGGGC
>JANJTH010000245.1 GCA_024711205.1 Planctomycetota bacterium
TCGGCCTCGCGCTCGACCCGCGCGCGCTCGCGCGGGCGCGCGCGCCGGTCGTCGTGTCGCGGGCGCTCGCGGCCCGGCGCGGGCTGCGGCCCGGGTCGTCGCTGCGGCTCTACATGGCGCGCGGCCAGACGGCGTTCGACGTGGTCGGCCTGTTCGAGCCCACGGGGGCGGCCGCGCAGGCGTCGGGCGGCGAGGTCGTCGTCATGGACCTCGGGCAGGCGGCGGCCGCCTTCGGGACGCCCGACCGCTGCGACCGGGTCGCGGTCGAGCTCGCGCCGGGCGCCGACGCCGAGGCGGTCGCCGCCGCGCTGCGGGCCGCGGCGGGCCCGGGGCTCGACGTGCGGACGCCGGGCCAGGCGGCCGGGTTCGACACGGGGTCGCTGCTCGGGACCATGCAGCTCGCGCTCGAGCTCGCGAGCTGGCTCGGGCTCGTGATCGGGCAGTTCCTGATCTACAACGCGACCTCGATCGCCGTCGTGCGCCGCCGTCCGGAGCTGGGGATCCTCCGCGCGCTGGGCGCGACCCGCCGGCAGGTCGTCACGCTGCTCCTCGTCGAGGCGGCCTGCTACGGGCTCGTCGGCGCGGCGCTCGGGCTCGGGCTCGGCTGGGGGCTCGCGAACCTCGCGCGCGGGGTCGTGAGCGCGCAGGTCTCGCAGCTCTACGCCGTGCTCGACCTGCGCGCCGTGCCGCTCACGCCGTCGCTCGTCGCGTGGGCGCTCTGCGCCGGCCCGCTCGCGACCGTGCTCGCCGCGATCCCGCCGGTCGCGTCGACCGTGCGCGTGGCCCCCGTCGAGGCGACCCGCAAGGAGCCGCCCGCGCGCGCCGCCGGGCGGGGGATCCTCGCGCTCGCCGCGCTCGGCGCGCTGCTCCTCGCGGGCTCCGTCGCGGCCTGGGCCGCGACCGGCGCGCTCGGGCTGGTCGGCGGCGCGGTGCTCGTCGTGGCCGTCGCGGGCGGCGGCGCCCTCTGCGCCCCGCTGCTCGTGCTCCTCCTCCTCCGCGCGCTCCGCCCGGCGCTCGCGCGCCTCGGCCCCGTGGGCGCGCTGGCGGCCGAGGAGGCGACGGCGCGCCCGGGGCGCACGGGCGTCACGGCCGCCGCCCTCGTCGTCGCGCTCGCGGGCACGCTCGCGATCGCGGGGCTCGTGACCTCGCTCGAGCGCTCGGTGCGCGACTGGGTCAAGACCGTGCTGACCGCCGACATCTACTGCGCGGCGAGCTCGCCGCTCGGCAGCCAGGCGAACACCCTCCTCGACGTCGGGCTGCTCGAGGAGGTCGCGGCGGTCCCCGGCGTGCGCGCGGCCTACCCGATCCGCACCGTGTTCGAGCGGGCCCGCACCCGGCGCCCCGACGGGAGCGCGGACGAGCGGCCCGTCCTGATCTTCGCGCTCGAGATGGGCTTCCTGGGCAGCGAGACGAACGTCCCGATCGGCGAGCCGATCCCGGGCGGGCTGCCGGCGGCCATGGCCGCGATCGAGGCGGACGCGGGCGACTGCGTGGCGGTCTCGGCGAACCTCGCGCGCGCGCGCGGGCTCGCGGTCGGCGACCGCGTGACGGTCCGCACGCCGGGCGGCGACTGGTCGCCGCGGATCGTGGTGACGATCATCGACTACACGAGCGAGCACGGGTGCGTCTACGTGCACTGGCCCGAGTACGTGCGCCGGTGGGGCGACCGGCGGGCCAACGCCGTGGACGTGTTCCTGCGCCAGGGCGCCCCCGAGGCCGAGGTCGAGGCGCTCGCGGCCGAGCTGCGCCGCCGGTTCGGGGCCCGCTACGACCTGTTCGTGACCGCCAACGCGGCCTTCCGGGCCCAGGTCCAGGGCGTGATCGAGAGCGCGTTCACGGTCACCTGGGCCATGCAGGTCGTCGCGCTCGGGATCGCGCTGCTCGGGCTCGTGACGACGCTCTTCGCGTCCACGCTCGAGCGCACGCGCGACCTGGGCGTCCTGCGCGCCGTCGGCGCGACGCGCGGGCAGGTCGCCCGCACGGTCGTGCTCGAGGCGGCGCTCCTCGGGCTGCTCTCCGCCGCGCTCGCGACGCCGCTCGGCGCGTGGATGGGCCAGCTCCTCGTCGACCGCGTGATCCGCGGGGCCTACGGCTGGGAGCTCGAGCTGCACCACCCCTGGGTCCACGTGGGCCTCGGGCTCGTCGTCGCGCCCGCGCTGGCCGCGCTCGCGGGGCTCCTGCCCGCGGCGCGCGCGGGCCGGGTCGAGGTCGTCGAGGCGCTCTCCTACGACTGAGCGACGCGAGCTGGCCGGGCCAGGCTGACCGAGCGCTGGGAGCTCGGCCCGGGCCGGCCCGAGCACGGAGCGGGCCTCGGGCGCGCGCAGGAGGTCCCTGGCGACCGGCGAGGCCGCCTCGTACGATCCCTCGGCGACCCACGACGGAGGACCGAGTGCCATCGTTTCGACACGCCTGCAGCGCGGAGCCGCACCCTTTCCGCCCGCCCGCGCCCGACCGCCGCGCGCTCGGGGCACGGGGCCGCGCGACCCTCGACCCTGGGCCGGCCCACGGCGGGATCGGCGCGAGCATCCGCCGGATCGACCGCGCGGCTGCGCGCCGCGAGCACGGGGCCTCGAGCGTGGCGCGGCTCGTGGATGACGACCCGTCGACGGACGCGAACGCGGCCGACTCCGGCGAGGCGGGCCACGACGCGGCCGCCCCGGGCGCGGGCGATGCAGCGGCGCGCGGACCCGGCCGCGCCACGCTCGGCGCCGGCCCGGGCGCC
>JANJTH010000251.1 GCA_024711205.1 Planctomycetota bacterium
CCCGCCTCGGCGACGTGGTTTCGCGCGCCTCGCGGCGAAGCCCTGGGGGCGGGGCCGGGTTCCGGAGCCTGGCCCGGCTGCGCGGCCTCGGGGGCTCTCGCCGCAGCGTGGTGGGCGGCCCTACGGGCCCCCCACCAGAAACATTGAAATTCGCGGGAATCCCGCAGGGATTCCCGCGAATTTCACAGGAGCGGCGCCAGGACGCGCGCGGCGGCCTCGCCGAAGCGCTGGCGGGTCGAGCGGCGCGCGAAGCGCTGGGCGTCGACGGCGACGGCGTCGCGCTGGACCGCGAGGAAGCTCGCCTCGAGCCGCTCGGCCATGCTCGGGCCGAAGAAGAAGGCGTTCGTCTCGAAGTTGAGCCGGAAGCTGCGCCGGTCGAGGTTGGCCGAGCCCACCGTCGAGAGCTCGCCGTCGATCGTGGCCGTTTTGGCGTGCAGGAAGCCGCGCGGGAGCTCGTAGATCGCGACGCCCGCGGCGAGGAGCTCGGGGTAGAAGCTGCGGCCCGCGTAGAGCACGAGCGGGTGGTCGCTCTCGCCGGGGAGCAGGAGCCGCACGTCGACGCCCCGCAGCGCGGCCGAGACGAGCGCGGCGAGCGTGGCCTGGTCGGGCACGAAGTAGGGGGTCTCGAGCCACACGTTGCGCTGCGCGCTCGTGATCGCGGCGAACAGGAGCGTGCCGATCGCCGTCCAGCGCGGGTCGTCGGGGCCGCTCGAGAGGATCTGCGCCCACGTGTCGCCGAGCGGGGTCGGGGCGGGGAAGTAGTCGGGCCGCACGAGGTCCTCGTGGGTCGCGTGGAACCAGTCCTGGGCGAACACCTCCTGGAGCCGGACGACGGCCGGGCCCTCGAGCCGCACGTGCGCGTCGCGCCAGGCGCCGCGGCGGCCGAGGTACTCGTCGCCCACGTTCATGCCGCCCGTGAAGCCGACGCGGCCGTCGACGACGACGAGCTTCCTGTGGTTGCGGTTGTTGAGCGGCATGCGGCGCGCGAACAGCGAGACGGGCAGGAAGCGCGCGACCTGCCCCCCGGCGTCGACGAGCGGGCGGAAGAAGCGGGGCCCCGCGCGCGTCCCCACGTCGTCGAGGAGCAGCCGGACCTCGACCCCGCGCCGCCGGGCGGCGACGAGCCGCTCGAGCACGCGGCGCCCGGTCCCGTCGGCGGCCCAGATGTAATACGTCGCGTGGACGTGCCGCTCGGCCCGGTCGATCGCGGCCTCGAGCGCCGCGAACTTCGCCTCGCCCTCGCGGTAGAGCTCGACCTCGTTCCCGTCGACCGGCCCGGCCGCGTCGAGGCGGCGCACGAGCGTCCGCAGCGCGGGGCGGACGGGCGGGTCGGAGGGCGGCATGAGCGGGAGGTGGAGCACCTCGAGCTTGCCCGAGACCGTCGCCTCGACGCGCCGGCGGACGCGGCGCCGCAGGCGGAGCCGCGTCGTCCCCAGGATCCAGAACGCGACGAGGCCGAGGAACGGGACGAGGACGACGAAGAACACCCAGGCCAGGGTCGCGCCCGACTCGCGGCGCTGGGAGATGATCCGCGGGATCAGCATGGCGACGATCGCCACGTCGAGCGCCGTGATCAGGACGCCGACCGAGAAGCCGAGCGCGCTGGGGTCGAGCTCCACCGGATCTCCCGCGGGCGGATCGTAGCGCCGGGGGGAAGAGGAGGAGACGGAGGGGAGGAGGGAAGAGGAAGAAGGAGGGCAAGGGCAAGGGCAAGGGCAAGTGGAGAGGGGAGAGGGCGAGGTGAGGCCGCGAGGTCCAGCGCGGGGCCCTTACCATGCTCCAGGGTCGGGGCGCGAGGCGCGGAGGCAGGGGCATGAGCGGGGACGCGGGGCGGCTCGAGGGCGCGGCGTTGGACGCGGCGCTCGCGGGGTTGCCCGGGTGGCGGCGCGACGGGGAGCGGCTCGTGCTCGAGCGGCGGTTCGCGGACTTCGTCGAGGCGTTCGGGTTCATGACCCGGGTCGCGCTCCACGCCGAGGCGCTGAACCATCACCCCGACTGGTCGAACACGTGGAACCGCGTGACGATCGCGCTCACGACGCACGACGTGGGCGGGCTCACGGCGAAGGACCTCGAGCTCGCCCGCCGGATCTCGGGCCTGCTCGCGTGAGCGCTGCGGCCGCGCGCTCCGCGCGCGCACGGGAGGTCGCGTGAAGCTCGTGACCTGGAACGTGAACTCGCTCCGGGCTCGCCTGAAGCGCGTCGTGGCCTGGCTCGAGCGGCACGCGCCGGACGTCGTGTGCCTCCAGGAGACGAAGTGCCCCGACGACCTGTTCCCCGCGCGGGACCTCGAGGTGGCGGGCTACAGGGCGACGTTCACGGGCCAGAAGGGGCTCAACGGGGTCGCGATCCTCACCCGGATCGAGACGACGGCGGCGCCCGTCGACGTCGTGACGGCGCTCCCGGGCACGCCGCGCGACCCGCAGCGCCGGTTCGTCGAGGTGGTGCTCCCGGGCGAGGGCGGCGCGGAGGGCCTGCGCGTCCTCTGCGTCTACGTGCCCAACGGGCAGGCGGTCGGCTCGGACGCCTACTTCTACAAGCTGGACTGGCTCTCGCGGCTGCTCGCCCACCTGCGGACGAGCCACGACCCGGCGCGCCCCCTCGTCCTGTGCGGCGACTTCAACGTGGCCCCGACCGACCTCGACGTGCCCTCGCCCGAGGCCTACCGCGACCGGCTGTTCGCGACCACGCCCGAGCGGCGGGCCCTCGGGCACCTCGAGGCCTGGGGCCTCGTCGACGCGCTCCGCGCCAGGTCCCCGACCGGCCCGGGCCCGTTCACCTGGTTCGACTACGCGCCGGGCGCGGTCGAGCGCGACGACGGCCTGCGGATCGACCTGATCTACGCGACCCCGCCCCTCGTCGAGCGCCTCGTCGAGGTCACGGTCGACCTCGACGAGCGCCGGGGCGACAGGCCGAGCGATCACGCCCCGGTCGTCGCGGCCTTCCGCCCGTAGCTGCCCGCGCCGGGTGGGCGGAGGGAGTCCTCGACGCTCGGCGTCGGTTCGGCCCGCGCTGTGCGCAGGCGCGTGGTTCAGCGCTCGAGCGCGAGCAGCTCGACCTCGAACACGAGGGTCGAGCCGGGCGGGATCGCGCCCGGGAAGCCCCGGTCGCCGTAGGCGAGCTGGGGCGGGATCGTGAGCTTGCGCTTCCCGCCGACCTGCATGGTCGCCACGCCCTCGTCCCAGCCCTTGATCACCCGCCCCTGGCCGAGCGGGAACTTGAACGGCTGGCCGCGGTCGACCGAGCTGTCGAACTTCTTGCCGTCCGTCAGCCAGCCGGTGTAGTGGACGACCACCGTCTGCCCGACCCGGGGCGAGGCCCCGGTCCCGACCACGAGGTCCTCGAACGTCAGTCCCGATCCGGTCGTGGGCACGCGCAACCTCTTCGTGAGGGCGTGAGGGGCCCTCGATCGAGGCGCAGAAGCTACCAAAAACGAAG
>JANJTH010000266.1 GCA_024711205.1 Planctomycetota bacterium
GGCGCCCGGCGGGACGTCCCCCGGGCCGACGCCGCCGGCCCCTCGCCGGACGCCGTCGCGTGCGCCTGCGGCGCGGTCGCGCACGCGGACTGCATGGCGACGCACGGCCGGTGCCCGACCTTCGGCTGCGCCGGGGCGACCCGGCCCGCCGCGGCGGGTCGGGTCGCCCCCTGCCCCCACGACGACCGCCCGCTCGGCCCGCTCGCCCGTGCGGCCCTGGCGCTCGCGGCCCGCCTCCTCGGCCCCGGGGGCGGGTCCGCGCCGCGTCGGTGAGGGCGGGGTGGCGGCGGGGCCCCCGCTCTGCAAGGATCGCCGCCCCGGAGGTGGCCCGTGCTGCAGGACGAGGAGCTCGCGCAAGGCTTCGTCGAGCAAGCGCGACGGTTCGAGGGCGCGTCGCGGATCCCCGACGAGGAGTGGGAGGCCCTGCGCCGCGACGGCAAGGCGCTCGGCCTGATCGGCCTGCTCGCGGCGGGCTGCGCGCCCGCGGGCGCGCGGCCCGACCCGGAGGTCGCGGCCGAGCTCGTGGGGCCGCTCGACCGCGACCTGGCCGACGCGCTCGGCGAGCCGCCCGGCGCGCCCGACCTCGACCGGCGCGCGGAGGCGTTCCTCGCGGCGAAGGGCGCGCGCGGCCACGACCTCCTCGCGCGCACGCTCGCGCGCGTCGCCTACGAGGTCTACGACCTGCGGCAGAACCGCCTCGTGACGGAGGACGTCCTCCTCGCGGCCGACCTCGTGGCCTGGTCGGGCCCCGGGATCGACGCCCGCGAGACGGCCCGCCGCATGGTCCGCCTCTCGCGCACGGCCGCGCGCGTGGTCCTCGGGCACCTGTCCGAGCAGCTCGCGCTCGTGCACGAGATCGGCCAGGCGCAGGAGGTCGACTACCGGACGATCGACCGCCGCCTGTACGAGTTCTCGCCCCGGATCTACGCCCAGCGCCTGCCCGCCATGATCCGCTTCCTCCTGCCCGAGGACGCGCGCCTGCGGCTGGCCTTCGTCGTGTGGGCCCGCACGCGCGGGCTCGTGCTCGGCCGCAACGAGATCCTCCCGATCGTCGAGCGGATCGTCCCCGAGCGCCCGCTCGCGCTGATCGACGTCCTCGTCGCCGCGCGCCCCGTCCGCGAGGCGCTGCGCGAGGCCGCGGCCGCGGCGCCGGCGGCCCGCTGGCTCGACCGCGCGTTCCTCGGCCGGACGCTCCCCGTCCCGAGCTGAGCCCGCGGCCGGAGCGGGCCGCGGCCGGGCGCCGCGCGTGCCCTGGCCGGGGCGCCCGGTAGAATCCGGCCCCCGCTCACCCGCCTGCCGGCGCCCGGAGAAGGACATGCGCGTCCTCGGCCTCAACGCGTGGCTCCACGACACCGCCGCCTGCCTGCTCGACGACGGCGCCGTCGTGGCCGCGATCGAGGAGGAGCGGTTCAGCCGCGAGGACAAGCACACCTCGGCCTTCCCGGCCAAGAGCATCGCGTTCTGCATGAAGCAGGCCGGCGCGCGCGGCGACGGCCTCGAGCACCTCGCGATCAACCTCCAGCCGATCCGCGCCTTCGAGGACGCCGAGCGGTTCGCGCGCGTGCTCGCGCGCCCGTCGGCGCTCGGCGGCACGAACCGCAAGGCCTACAAGCACCTGCTCCGCAGCGTCGAGCGGACCGAGCGCGACGCGGGGCGCGCCCTCAAGCGCCTGGGCCTGCGCCCGGGCTGGCAGGTGCACACCGTCGCGCACCACGACGCGCACGCGGCCTCGTGCTTCTTCGTCTCGCCGTTCGAGCAGGCGGCCGTGCTCACGGTCGACGGCCGCGGCGAGTGGGCCTCGACCGGGCTCTACGTGGGCCGCGGCAGCCGCCTCGAGCGGCTCGACTCGATCGGGCTGCCGCACTCGCTCGGGCTCGCCTACGCGGGCGTCACGCAGTACCTCGGGTTCAAGAAGAACAGCGACGAGTACAAGGTCATGGGCCTGGCCTCGTTCGGCGACCCGGCCCGGTTCGGGCCGGCCATGCGCAAGCTGCTCCTCGGCCGGCCCGACGGGCGGTTCGAGGTCGCGGCGGGCTGCCTCGAGGACCCGTCCACGGGCGAGCTCGACGTGCGCGCGCTCGAGGAGCTGTTCGGGCGCCCCCGCCGCAGGCCCGAGTCGGAGCTCGGCCAGGAGCACAAGGACCTCGCGGCCGCGCTCCAGGACGTGACCGAGGAGATCGGGCTCGCGCTCGCGCGCCACCTGCGCCAGAAGACCGGGCTCGACAAGATCTGCCTCGCGGGCGGCGTCGCGCTCAACTGCGTCATGAACCGGCGGATCCTCGACGAGGGCGGGTTCACGGGGCTCTACGTCCAGCCGGCCGCCTACGACGCGGGGGGCGCGCTCGGCGCCGCGTCGTGGGTCCACCACCAGGTCCTCGGGCGGCCGCGCGCGTGGGTCATGGACCGGGCCGACTTCGGGCCCGCCTACGACGACGAGGAGATCGAGCAGGTCCTGCGCGAGGGGCTCCTCCGCTGGCGGCGGAGCGAGGACATCGCCCGCGACACGGCCGAGCTGCTCGCGCAGGGCAAGATCGTGGGCTGGTTCCAGGGCCGCTCGGAGTGGGGCCCGCGCGCGCTCGGGCACCGGAGCATCCTGGCCGACCCGACCCGGCCCGACATGCAGGACCACGTGAACCGGCGCGTGAAGCACCGCGAGGACTTCCGCCCGTTCGCGCCGTCGGCCACGGTCGAGAGCTTCGCGCGCTACTTCGAGACGACGACGCCCGACCCGTTCATGGTCACGATCGTGGGCGTGAGGCCCGAGTTCCGCGCGAAGCTCCCGGCCGTCACGCACGTCGACGGGACGGCGCGCCTCCAGACGGTCGACGCGAAGGCGAACCCGCTCTACCACCGGCTCCTGGGTGAGCTCGAGCGGCGCACGGGCTTCCCGGTCGTCCTCAACACGTCGTTCAACGTGCGGGGCGAGCCCATGGTGCTCACGCCCCGCGACGCGCTCCGCTGCTTCTTCACGACGGGGATCGACCACCTCGCGATCGGCAGCTACGTGGTCGACAAGTGAGCTGGAAGCACCTCCGGCGCCGGCTCAAGGCGCCCTGGTTCCGGCGGCGGATCCTGCGCGAGGTCGTCCCGGTCGACCCGGCCGCGCTCGCGGGCGCCACGGTCAGCGTCGCGCTCGTGACCTACCAGCGCCGGCGGTTCCTCGAGCTGTGCCTCGAGGCGCTCCTCGAGGCGGTCGCGACCTTCCCGGGGCAGGTCGAGGTGATCGTCTGGAACAACGGCTCGCAGGACGGGACGCGCGAGCTGCTCGACCGGGTCGCGGCGGCCGACCCGCGCGTCGTCCCGCTCCACCACGAGCGGAACATCGGCGTGAACGGCTACAAGCGGGCCTTCGACCGCGCGACGGGCGCGTTCCTGCTCGAGCTCGACGACGACGTGCTCGCGTTCCCGCCGCGGTTCCTCGAGCGGCTCGTCACGACGCTCCTCCGCCTGCCGCGCCTCGGCTACCTCTCGACCGACGTCGTGCAGGACGAGTTCACGACCGGCTCGCGCTTCGCGAACGAGTTCTACGTGCCGGTCGACCTCGACCCCGAGACGCGCGTCGAGTTCGGCGCGACGGGCGGCTGGTGCTCGATCACGCCGCGGCGCGCGTTCGAGGAGGTGGGCGGGTTCCGCGAGGACCCCGAGAAGTTCTTCTGGAACGAGGACGGCGACTACCAGCGCCGCCTGCGCAAGAAGGGCTGGGAGCGCGGGGTGCTGACCGGGGTGCGCGTGTACCACGCGTCCGGCCCGTGGTGCAACGTCGACTACCAGGGGATCTACGCGGCGAAGCTCGAGGACATAGGCCAGGTCGAGACGAACGCGCGCGCGAAGAGCGGGCTGTCGTCCCTGCCGCCCCCGGCGCTCCCCTTCCTCGAGACGTTCCTGGCCCGCCACCGCCCGGGGCGGGCGGCGCCCGGGTGACCGCCGACGGGGCGGAGCCGGGCCCGGGGCCCGACGCGGCGCTCCCCGCGCCGGGCGGCGAGGGGCCCGCGGGCC
>JANJTH010000272.1 GCA_024711205.1 Planctomycetota bacterium
GCCCGCCGCGGGCGCGCCCGAGGACGCGGGCGACCTCCCGGCGCGGATCGTGCGCGTCGCGCGGGCGGCGCGCGACCTGGGCTGGGAGGGCGGCCCGCCCGAGCGCCAGGACGCCTACGCCCGGCTCCTGTTCCCGCACGACACCGAGGCCCACCAGCGCCAGTTCGCGAGCCACATGTCGTCGTGCGGGCTGTTCGCGATGGCCTGCCTGCGCGGCGCGGGGCTGCCGCACGCGAGCCTCGACGGCCCCTACGCGCGCCAGATCGGCCGCGCGGTCACGAACGTCGTCACGATCGCCCGCGAGCACGGCGCGTGGGTCGACGCGGGGCGCCGGGGCGAGCGCTCGCCGCGGCCGGGTGACATGGTCCTCGTCGGGAGCAGCGTCGACGCGGCGGGCTGGGGCGGGGTCGAGCACGTGCTGGTCGTCGTCGCGCGCGAGGGCGACGTCGTCGTGTCCGTCGACGGCGGGCAGGCCGGCAAGTCGATCCGCGAGCGCCGCCGCGCCCTCGAGGCCGCGCGCGGCGGCCTGTGGCTCCGCTCCCTCGACGGGCCCGGCGCCCGCCGCGTCCAGGGCTGGCTCGACGCGGCGGCGCTGCGGCCGGACAGGTAGGCGCCGCCCGGCGCGGCGCCGGCCCGCCCCGGCCCGCTACTCGACGAGCTTCACGGCCCCCGACTTGAATCCGAGCGTGCGGCGGTCGTTCCGGTGCGTGCGCACGTTCACCCCGAGGATCGTGTCGTAGCGCACGTAGGCCCGGAACAGCCGCCGGCAGTCGGGCGGGTCCTCGAACACGTCGGCCACGAGGAGGTCGCGGCGCAGCTCGAGCACGCGCTCGACGTCGCGCGTCTCGCCGTTCGCGAGCACGAGCTCGACGACGGCGACCTCGGCCTCGTGGGCGAGGCTGCACACGGGCGCGTGGTCGTCACCCAGCTCGCGCCGGAAGAAGTCCTTGTCGAACGGCGCGCCGCCCGGGCCGCCGGCGGCGCCCGGAATGATCAACTGGGACACGAGGGCACCTCCGCGGCCGGCGACCGCGGGGCGCGGTCAGCCGGCGAGCGACGCCGGCTGCCGCGCCATGCGCGCGGCCAGCCCGGTCGCGAACCGCAGGATGACCTCGCGGTCGGTCGGGCTCAAGTGGGCCAGGCGCTCGTCGAGGATCGCGCGGGCGCTCGCCCCGGCGAGCGTCCGGAACCGGTCCTCGCGCACGAGCCGCTCGACCTCGGCGGCGACGACCGCCTCGGCGGCCGCCAGCGCGTCGGCGGCCGCGGCCTCGGCCGCGCGGGCCGCGTGCCCGACGTGCTCCATGGAGCACACGACCACGCCCTCCTCCGCGTCGAGCGCCGGGTCGACGTCGCGCGGGAGCCCCAGGTCGACCACGATCAGCGGGCGTCCAGCGCCGGCGCGCCGGCGCGCCTCGAGCGCGGGCCGCAGCGCGGCCGCCGGGACGACGGGCTCGGTCGCGCCGGTGGCCGCGAACACGAGGTCGACCCACGGGGGCGGCGCGGCGACGAACGCCTCGAGCGAGAGGGCCCGCCCGCCGTGGCGGCGCGCGAGCTCCTCCGCCTTCGCGAGCGTCCGGTTCACGAACAGCCGCTCGCCGGGGGTGCCGTCGAGCGCCCGCGCGACCTTCCGGGTCATCTCGCCCGTGCCCACGAACACCGTGACGCCGGGGCCCGCGGCGCCGAAGTGCTTCTTGACCTTCTGGGCCGCGATCGTCGCGGCCGAGACGGACGCCCGCGCGAGGCCGGTCTCGGCCCGGACCCGCCGACCGCACGCCTGCGCCGCCTCGAACAGGCGCGCGAGCCCGGGGCCCGCGAGCCCCGCCGCGCGCGCGTGCTCGACCGCGCGCCGGGCCTGGCCCGCGATCTCGGTCTCGCCGAGCACGAGGCTGTCGAGCCCGCTCGCGACCCGCAGCAGGTGGCGGGCCGCGTCGGCCCCGCCGAGGACGAGGAGCGGCTCGAGCCCGCCCGCCGCCGCCGGACCGGGCGCGAGCGACGCGCCGCGGGCGGCGAAGAAGGCGCGCGCGCCGGCGCCGGCCTCCTCGAGCGCGGCGGCCGTCGCCTCGCGGGCGAGCAGCGCGTAGCACTCGACGCGGTTGCAGGTCGCGAGGTACACGAGCTCGTCCGCGCCGAGCGCGGCGCGGAGGCCCTGGCGGGCGGCCACGTCGTCCGCCGGGAGCACGAACGCCCCGAGCCGGCCCAGCCCGACGCGCCGGTACGACGTCGCGACGAGGACGAGCCGGTCCGTCCAGCCGTGGTCGCGGTCCTCCCCCTCCATGCGCTCCTCCCGGGCGCAGGAGCGTGAGCAAGTGTCTTGCCTCCGCACAAGTCCTTGTCTCTTCGCGGCTGTGTCACGGCCGCGCGGCACCTTCGCGCACGGCGTGCGCGGCGATCGCGTCGCTTCGCGTTCATGTGACGCCTGCGCCGCCCGGGCCCAGGGCGTCCGTCGGCCCAAAGGGCCGCGGGGGGCGCGCCGGGGGGGGGGGGGGGGGGGGGGGGGGGGGGGGGGGGGGGGGGGGGGGGGGGGGGGGGGGGGGG
>JANJTH010000752.1 GCA_024711205.1 Planctomycetota bacterium
GCTGCGGGCGCGGACGCGGTCGTGCGGGCGCGCGCGGCCGCGGCCCCCGAGGAGCGCGCGCGGCGCGCCGCGCGGCTGCGCGCCGCGCTGCGCGACTTCGACCGCGCCGCGATCTTCACGATCCACGGCTTCTGCCAGCGCCTGCTCGCCGAGCACGCCTTCGAGACGGGCGCGGCCTACGGGCTCTCGCTCGTCGAGCGCGAGGAGGCCCTCCGCGGCGAGCTGCACCGCGACCTGCTCGTGCGCGAGCTGTGGCCCGACGACCCCGCCCGCGCGCGGCTCGTCACGCTCGCCCTCCACGAGCCGCCGAAGGGCCGGGCCGGCAGGAGCTCGGGGCCGGCCGGCCCGCGCGAGCCCGGGGCCAAGGCGGACGGCGGGTTCGTCAAGGCGGTGCTCGACAACCCCGACGCGCGGATCGTGCCCGCGCCCGCGCCCGAGCTCGCGCCGGGCCTCGGCGCGGCGCTCGCCGAGTTCACGGCGCGCTGGGGCGGCGGGCTGCGCGAGCGCGCCGCGCGCGCGCTCGAGGGCCTGACCAAGCTCGCCCCCGCGGGGGCGGCGCAGGGCGCGGACCCGGTGCTCGCGCTCGACGCCTGGCTCGCGCGCGAGCACGACCTGGCCTGGCCGCTCGCGCGCCCCGACGGCGTGCTCGGGGCCGAGGACGACCTCCACCGGGCGTTCCCGGGCTGGGACCAGGCGGGCGCGGCCGTGGCCGGGCCGCTGCGCGAGGTCCTCGAGGCCCTCGACGCGCTCTGCCTGCGCGACGACGCCCTGTGCCCGGCCCTCCGCGCGCAGGCCGCGCTCGAGCTGCGGCGCGCGCACGCCGAGCGGCTCGCGGCGCGCCGCGAGCTGACCTACCAGGACATGCTCCGCGGCGTGGCGCGGCGCCTGCGCTCCCCCGCGCCGCCGCAGGGCGCCGGCGCCGAGGGGAAGGGCCGCGGCCCGGCCCGGCGGACCGCGAAGCCGGGCGGGACCGCGCCGCACCCCGGCGACGACCGCGGCGCCGCGCCGCGACGGCGGGAGCGCCACGGGCCCGGGGAGGAGCGGCCTGCGGCCTGGGAGGAGCGGCCGGCGGCCCGGGAGGAGCGGCCTGCGGCCCGGGAGAAGCGGCCTCCGGCCGACCCGGCCGGGCCCGGCCCGGGGGCCCTCCGCGAGGCGCTCGTGCGCGCCGTGCGCGGGCGGTTCAAGGCCGCCCTGATCGACGAGTTCCAGGACACCGACGACCTGCAGTGGGTGATCTTCGAGGCCCTGTTCGACCACCCCGACGCCTGGTTGTTCCTCGTGGGCGACCCGAAGCAGGCGATCTACGGGTTCCGCAACGCGAACATCCGGGTCTACTTCGCCGCGGCGCGCCGGGCCGCGCGGCGCGCGACCCTGAGCCGGAGCTACCGCGCGGACGCCGCGCTCGTGGCGGGGCTCAACCGGCTTTTCCTGCGGCCCGGGGTGTTCGGGCTCGACGACGAGGTCCTGAGCTACCAGCAGGCCCACGCGTGCGAGCGCGCCCCGGCGCGCCGGCTGCGCTGGCCGGACGCGCCCGAGGCGCCCGTCCAGCTCCGCTGGCTCGGCGCCGCGTTCCACGGGCTCCCGGCCGACGCGAAGGGCCCCCCGACCGACCCGTGGCGCGCGACGGCCCGGGTCGCGCGGCGCGTGGCCGACGACGTGGTCGAGCTGCTCGAGCGGCGCCCGCGGCTCCACGACCGCGACGCGCCGGACGCCGACGCCGAGGGGCTGCGCCCGGTCCGGCCCGCGGACGTGGCCGTGCTGGTGCGCACGGGCAAGCAGGGGCTGGCCGTGCAGCGCGCGCTCCGGGCGGCCAACGTCCCGGCCGTCGTGCGCGACGCGACGAGTGTCCTGCTCACGCCCGCGGGCGACGACGTCCTGCGCTGGCTCGAGGCGCTCGCCGCGCCGAGCGACGACCAGGCCGCGCGCCAGGCGGCGGCGCGGCCGCTGTTCGGCTGGAGCGCCGAGGCGCTCGCGGCCGTCCACGCGGGCGACGACGCCGAGGTCCTGCGCCGGTGGGACGGCCTCCACGAGCAGCTCGCCGAGGGGCGCGCCCGGCTCGCGCGCCACGGGTTCCTGCGCGCCTTCCGGGCGCTCCTCGCCGACGGCGGCGCGCAGGCGCGCGTGCTCGCCGGCGAGCCGGGCTCGAGCGGCGAGGGCGGCGAGCGCCGCCTGACCGACCTGCTGCACGTGGCCGAGCTGCTCCACGCGGCCGAGGGCCGCGAGCGGCTCGGCCTCGCGGGGCTCCTGGCCTGGCTGCGCCGCGAGCGGGCGCGGGCCGAGTCGGCCCCCGACGAGCACCGCCTCCGGCTCGAGCGCGACGACGCGGCCGTGCAGATCGTGACCGTGCACTCGGCCAAGGGGCTCGAGTGGCCGATCGTGTTCCTGCCGTTCCTGTGGGGCGCGACCCCCTTCGCAGCGAAGAGCCAGGCCCGGCTCGTCCCGGCCGACGAGGACGGGGTCGAGCGCGTCCTCGACGTGGCGCACCCCGCCGAGGACCCGGACGCCGCGCGCCGCGACGAGGTCGCCTGGTGGGAGGAGCACCGCGAGGGCCTCCGGCTCGCCTACGTGGGGCTCACGCGCCCGAAGGTCCACCTGGTCGTCTACGACGCCTGGCTGGGCGAGGACAAGGTCGCGCCGCTCACGACGATCCTCCACGGCGACCCGCCGGGCGGGGGCGCGGTCGCCGGGCTCGCGCACACCCGCTACGACCACGCGCTCGCGCGGATGCTCGGAGGCGACCAGGCGCTGCGGCGTTCGCTCCAGGCGCTCGCCGCGGGCGCCCCCGACTGCGTGGGCTTCTCCGACGCGCCGCCCCCGCGGCGCCTCCGCTGGTCGGGGGAGAAGGCGGCGCCGCCCGCGCTGGCCGGGGCCCGCTTCGACCGCGAGCGGCTCGACGTCGCGTGGGGTCAGGTCAGCTTCACGTCGCTCTCGAAGCGCCTGCGCGCCGAGGTCCCCGAGCCGCCCGCGGCCGTGGTCGTGACCGACGACCCGGGCGCGGACGGGCGTGACCACGACGGGCAGGTCGACCCGGGTCCGGCCTGGCAACCCGACGCGCCCGAGTTCGCGGAGCCTGCGGGCAACGCCCCGGCAGCCCCGGGTTCCTCCCCTCTTCCCGTTCCCGTTCCCGTTCCCGTTCCCGTTCCCGTTCCCGTTCCCGCGGTCGGGCAACCCCAACGCCCTCTTCCCGGCGCCCCAGCAGCCCCGGGTCCCTCCCCTCTTCCCGTTCCCGTTCCCGTTCCCGTTCCCGTTCCCGCGGTCGGGCAACCCCACCGCCCTCTTCCCGACGCCCTGGCAGCCCCGGGTCCCTCCGCTCTTCCCGTCCCCGTCCCGGTCCCCCTCCCCGTCCCAGCGCCAGGCGCCTCCCCCCCGCCCTCGCCGGCGCCGGTGCCGCTCGCCGACTTCCCCTCCGGGGCGACGCCCGGCAAGTGCGTGCACGCCGCGCTCGAGGTGCTGGACTTCGCCGCGCTCGCCGCGCTCGCCGGGCCCTCCCCGGCCGAGCCCGGCGCGAGCGCGCCCGACCCGGCCGACGTCGTGCTCGCGGCCCAGCTCTGCCGGCACGGGCTCGACGCCGGGCGCTGGACGGGGCCGCTCCGGGCCGGGCTCGCGGCGGCGGTCGCGACGCCGCTCGGCGGGCCGCTGGGCGACCTGTGCCTGGGCGACGTGCCCGCGCGCGACCGCCTGGCCGAGCTGGCTTTCGACCTGCCGCTCGCGGGCGGCCGGGCGCACGGCCGGGGCGAGCACGTGGCGCCGGTCGCGGGCGACGCCGTCGTGGGCCCGATCGCCGCGCGCGCGAAGCTCGTCGCCTCCGGAGCTGGCGCCAACCCCGCGCCCGACGCCGAGGTATTCGAGGCCGTCGCGGCCCTCGAGCCGGGCGCGCTCGCGGGCTACCTGACGGGGAGCCTCGACCTCGTGTTCCGGGCGCCGGTGTCCGGCCCGGGTCGGGCCCGCGGGGACGTGCGCTGGTTCGTCGCGGACTACAAGACGAACCGGCTGCACCCGCGCGGGGCGACGGGCGGGGTGCTCGCGTGCTACGGGGCGGCGGGCATGCGCCGCGCGCTGGCCGAGCACCGCTACGCGCTGCAGTGGCACCTCTACCTGGTCGCGCTGCACCGCTGGCTGCGGCTGCGCCTGGGGGCGGACTACGACTACGACCGGCACGTGGGCGGGGCCTACTACCTGTTCGTGCGGGGCATGGTGGGCCCCGCGACGCCGCGCGAGGGCGAGCGGGTGGCGGGCGTCCACTTCGACCGCCCCCCGCGCGAGACGATCGAGGCGCTCGACCGCGCGTTCGGCCCGGCGCCCGCCCGGAGGGGCCCATGACCCGCACCCCCGGCCGCCGGCCGACCCCGCGCCCCCAGGGCGCCGCGCGCGCGCCGTCGCCGACGCTGGCGACATCGCCGGTGGCGACCCTGGCCGACGCCCACGACGACCCGCTCGAGGCGCTGCTCGCCTGCGGCGTGCTGGCGGCGATCGACGCGCTCGCGGCGCGCACGGCGGGCGAGCTCGTCCACGAGACGGACCCGCAGGTGCTCCTGGCGGCGGCGCTGGCCGTGCGGGCCCCGCGGATCGGGCACGTGCTCGTCGACCTCGCGGCGCTCGAGCCGGGCGACCTCCTGGGCGAGGACGACGACGAGCCCGACTTGCCGGCCGAGCTCGACGCCGGCGCGCCGCCGGCGGACGCGGCGACCCGGCGCGCCGTGGTCGAGCGCGCGCTCCCGCGCGACCGGGCGTCCTGGCGCGCGCGCGTGGCCGCGAGCCCGCTCGTGCGCGCGCCGGGCGACGC
>JANJTH010000327.1 GCA_024711205.1 Planctomycetota bacterium
CCCGGCCGACCGGAGGGAGGCCGGCCAAGCCCCGGCCGACCTCCGGTCGGTCGGCCAAGCCCCGGCCGACCGGAGGGAGGCCGGCCAAGCGCCGGCCGACCGGAGGGAGGCCGGCCAAGCGCCGTCCGACCGGAGGGAGGCCGGCCAAGCGCCGTCCGACCGGAGGGTGGTCGGCTCGGCGCGGGCCGAGCGCGGCGCGGACCCCGCCAGGGTCTTCGCTCCGGCGCGCCCGGCTCGGCTCGGCGCTTGCTGCGCGCCCGGCGCGCCGGCAAGCTCCCGCCGGGGGCCACACCGCATGGACACGCACGAGCCCGCGACCCGCCTGCGAGACCCGGTCGCGCTGCAGGCCCGGCTCGAGGCGCTCCGAGCCGACATGCTCGCGCTCGAGGAGCGGTTCGCGCCGACGCTCGACGACGTGCCGGCCGCCCGCCGCCCGAGCGCGCGCAACCTCGTCCACTACGTGGCGCTCCGCCGGCACGACCTGCGCGACGCGCAGGAGGCGCTCGCCGCGCTCGGGCTCTCCTCGCTCGGGCGCGCCGAGGCGCACGCGCTCGCGACGGTCGAGGGGGTGCTCGCGCATCTCGCGCGCATGACCGGGCGGCCGGCGCCGCCTCCCGCCGCCGGCGTGTCGCCCGAGGCCGGGCGCGCGCTCCTCGAGGCGCACACGGACGCGCTGCTCGGCCCTCGGCCCGCCGGGCGGCGCGCGCGGGTCCTCGTGACGCTCCCGCCGGAGGCGGCCGACGACCCCGGGGTGACGCGGGGGCTCCTCGAGGCGGGCGCCGACCTCGTGCGGATCAACTGCGGGCACGACGCGCCGGCCGCGTGGGCGCGGATGCTCGCCCACGCGCGCGCGGCCGCGCACGCGCTGGGCCGCCCCTGCCCGGCGCTCATGGACCTCGTGGGGCCGCGGCTGCGCACGGGGCCGCTCGAGCCGGGCCCGCGCGTCGTGACCTGGCGCCCCGCGCGCGACCCGCTCGGGCGCGTGACCGCGCCCGCACGCGTTTGGCTGACCCCGGCCGAGGCGCCCGAGCCGCCCCCGGAGCCGGCCGCCGCGGTCCTCCCCGTGCCGGGCCGCTGGCTCGCCCGGCTCGCCCCCGGCGACCGGCTCGAGCTCGAGGACGCGCGCGGGGCCGAGCGCGCGCTCGACGTCGGCGGCGCCCACGGCGCCTCGCGCTGGGCCGCCGGGCGCAAGCGCGTCTACGCGGTCCCCGGCACGCGCCTGCGGCACTTCCCCCGCGAGGGCAAGGGCGCCGGCGCGTGCGCGCTGGGCGAGGTCCCGGCGCGCCCGCAGGCGCTGCGCCTCCGCGCGGGCGACCAGCTCCTGCTCACGCGCGACGCCGCGCCGGGCCGCCCGGCCGAGGGCCCGTCGGCGCCGGCGCGGATCGGCGTGACCCTCCCCGGGCTGCTCGACCACGTCCGGCAGGGCGACCGCGTGCTGTTCGACGACGGGCGGATCGCGGCCCGCGCCGAGCGGTGCGACGCGGCGGGCGTGCTCGTGCGGGTCGAGCGGGTCGGCCGCGTCGACGGGGAGCGGCTCGCGGCCGACAAGGGGGTCAACCTGCCCGACCTCGCCGCCCGCGTGCCCGCGCTCACCCCGCGGGACCTCGAGGACCTCGACCTCGTGGCGGCGCAGGCCGACCTCGTGGGCCTGTCGTTCGTCCACGCGCCGGCGGACGTCGACGCGCTGCGCGCGGCGCTCGCCGCCCGCGGCGCGCCCGAGCGCGGGCTCGTGCTCAAGGTCGAGACGCTCGCGGCCTTCGAGGCGCTGCCGGCGCTCCTGCTCGCGGCGCTCCGCCACCCGCGCGCGGGCGTCATGATCGCGCGCGGCGACCTGGCCGTGGAGTGCGGCTTCGAGCGGCTCGCCGAGGCGCAGGAGGAGATCCTGTGGCTGTGCGAGGCCGCGCACCTCCCCGTGATCTGGGCCACGCAGGTCCTCGAGCGGCTCACGAAGACGGGCCAGCCCTCGCGCGCCGAGATCACCGACGCGGCCATGGGCGTGCGCGCCGAGTGCGTCATGCTGAACAAGGGGCCCCACCTGCTCGCGGCCGTGCGCGCGCTCGACGACGTGCTGCGGCGCATGCAGGACCACCAGACGAAGAAGCGCGCGCTGCTCCGCCCGCTGCGCCTGGCCGCCGGGCTGGGCTGAGGCCCCCGGGCCGTCAGGCGAGGCGCTCCGGCGCGCGCACGGTCCGCGGGTCCTCGGCGTCGCCCGTGTTCAGCGTCGCGCGCGGCTCGAACAGGACGACCTCGCACTCGCCCTCGAGGGCGCCGGGGCAGTGCTCGACGCCGCGCGGCACGATCAGGAGCTCGCCCGGGCCCAGGACGAGCTCGCGGTCGCGCAGGCGCATGACCATGCGCCCGCGGTGGACGAGGAACAGCTCGTCCTCGGCCTCGTGGCGGTGCCACACGAAGTCGCCGCGGAACCGCGCGACCTTGACCTGCATGTCGTTCACGTCGCCCACGACCTTCGGGCTCCACGCGTCCGAGAAGCGGGCGAAGGCCGCGGACAGGTTCACGGGCTCGAGCACGGGGTCTCCTCGGGCGAGCGCCGCCTCGCGGCCGCGCCGGGGATCTTCGCCCGCGACGGCCGGGGACGGCGCGCCGAGCGGGGCAGGGCAGCTCCTCGACCTGGGCGCGCACGCCCCCGCGGCGGCCGCCGCGCTCCTGGCGACGGGCCCGCGCGGGCCCGCGCGCGCCGTG
>JANJTH010000348.1 GCA_024711205.1 Planctomycetota bacterium
GAACCGGTCCGCGACCGCCGCGACGGCCGGGGGCGCGAGCCCGCGCGCGACGGCCCGCGCCCGCGCGTCGCGGAGCGACGCGCCGACGTCGATCCGGTGCCGGCAGGCGGCCTCGGTCCCCCGGCACGCCGCGCACAGGTAGAGGACCTCCGCCCGCTCGCGGTCGAGCGGGCGCGCGCCGGTCGCGTCGAGCCAGGCCACCTGCTGCTTGAAGGTCGGCGTGGCCTGCTCGGTGCGCTCGACCTCGGCGACCGGGCAGGCGTGGCGACACAGCTTCGGGCAAAACGAGCAGGTCGCGCTCGGGTCGGCGCTCACGGTGCAGGGCTCCTCGTCAGGCCGGCCGCGCGGGTCGGCCTCCGCCGGTCAGGGCGTGAACGACGTGCCGCAGCCGCAGGACGCCTTGGCGTTCGGGTTCTCGAAGCTGAACCCGGCGTGCCCGACCGTGTCCACGTAGTCGAGGACCGTCCCCTGGAGGAACTGCAGGCAGCGCGGGTCCATGACGAGCTCGAACCCCTCGAACGCCTGCCCGAGGTCCCCGGGGCGCCGCTGGTCGATCAGGACCTCGTAGCTGAACCCCGAGCAGCCGCCGGACGCCACGCCCACGCGCAGCACCTTGTCGGAGGGGTCCTCCTCCTCGGCCAGGAACCGCCGGATCATGTCCTGCGCCCTGGGCGTCACCACCATCAGCTCGTTCGTCGTCGCGGCCTCGCTCACGGCACCCTCCGTCCGGCCCAGTGTATCGCCCCGGGCGGCCCCCACGAAGCCTCCGACCGGGCGCGCGACCCCGTCACGGCATGCGGAGCCGGACCACGAGGGGGTCGTGGTCGCTGATCCGCTTCCCGGGCGGGTACTCCGCGCAGACGTGGACGTACTCGAGCTGGATCCGCGTCGGGTCCGCGCGGAGCGGGCCCGCGAGCAGCGCGTGGTCGAGGGCCTGCGACTGGCCCTGGTAGACGTAGCTGTAGCGCTCCTCCTCGGGGAGCAGCGTCGTGAGGATCGTCATGACCTCGCCCGCGAGGGTCCGCAGGACCGGGCGGAACCAGAAGTCGTTGTAGTCGCCGAGCGCGACGATCGTGAGCGTCGGGTCGGCCGCGGCGAGCTCCTTCACGAAGGCGTGGACGGCGGCCGCCTGCTGGAGGCGCTGGGGCTCGCTGTGGAGCACGGGCGGCTGCGTGGCCCCGAACCCGGGGTCGTCGCCGCGGCGCGAGCTGAAGTGGCTGTTCAGGACCACGATCGGCTTGCCCTGGAACGTGAACTCGGCGGCGAGGGTCCGGCGCGTGCTCTCCCAGCAGGGGTTCGTCGGGTCGACCCGGCCCGGGTTGAGGGCCAGCCGCGCGCCGGTGGGCGTCTTCTCGACGCCGTTCGGGTCCATGCTCCCGGCGCGCCCGCGCCGCTCGAACCCGACGCGCGCCGGGTCGTAGAGGAACGCGACGCGGATGTTCCCGCCCGGGGCGCCGCCCTCCGTGTCGAGGGCGGGGTCCACGCAGACGGCCTCGTACGTGGGCCCGCCCAGCTCGCGGACCGCCTCGCGCAGGAGCCCGAGGGTCTTCTCCGAGGACACGACGTCGCTGCGGCCCCGGCGGGCCTGCCCGTCGTCGTCGGCGACCTCCTGGAGGGCCACGATCGCGGGCGCGCGCATGAACTCGACGATCCCGCGCGCGGCCTCGAGGGCGCGCTCACGGCCCTGCGTGAACGTAAAGTTCTCGACGTTGAACCCGCCGATCGTCAGGTGCTCCGCGTCGCCCACGAGCCGGGTCGGGGTGCGCGGCAGGTCGCCGGCGGCGTAGCCCTCGAGCGCGGTCGCGAACACCTTGTAGGCGCGCGTGCGCTCGTGGACGACGACGCCCTCGACGCGCGCGAGGCGGTCGCCGACCGCGGCGCCGGCGAGCTTCCGCGCGTGGGGCCCCGTCAGGAGCGCGCGCCCGGGGTTCTCCATGCACGCGGGGTCGATCACGAGCCCGCCCCGCGCGGTCCGGCGCGGGTAGCCGGCGCCGCCGCCCGGGAGCACGACGAGCTCGCCGCCGTTGCTGGGCCCCGTGAGCACGGCGTCCACGAGCTCGACGCGCATGGACTCGAGCGACTCCCAGAAGTCCATGCCGAAGCGCGCGGGGTCGTACTCCGCGCGGTCGGGCGCGGCGACGGCGCCGAGCGGCGGCATGCGGCCGCCCTTCCCGAGCCGCACGGCCGGCGGGAGCGGGACGTCCGAGGCGAGCACCTCGAGCCGCTTGGGCCGCTCGATCTGCGTCTGCGTGATCACGCCCTGGCGCGGCTTGTTCGTCTCGGGGTCGAGCCCGCCCCACTCGACGACCTTGCCCGTGACGACGACCCGGTCGCCGACCTCGGGCATGGGCTCGAACCCGCGCCCGACGTAGACCTGCAGCGCGTCCGACGTCGCCGGGTCGCCGTCGCCCGTGCACTGCATGAGGAATGCGGTCCCCGTCGTGTGCGTGACGACGCCCGGGACGTCCGTGACGGTCTGGCCCGCGAGGGGGGAGCGGTGGGCGCGCCCCTGGATCTCGGGGATCAGGTGCGAGGTCGTGGGCAGCCGGAACGCGGCCGGCGCCTCGCCCGCGCGCGGCGCGTCCTGGGCGCGGGCGCCTCCGGCGGCGAGCGGGGTCGCGCCGGCGAGGAGGAGGGCGAGGAGCGGGGTCGCGCGGGACATGGTGGGCCTCCGGCCCGGCATGCTACCGGCCCCCGCCGGGGGCAGGGCCCTCGGGGCCCGGGGCCGCGGACCGCGCGGCGGGCGCGGGGCGGAAGTCCTCCTTGCGCAGGTCGAGCCGGCGGAGCGCGGCGAACACGGCGCGCGGCGAGAGGCCGGCGCGCCGGGCGGCCTCGCCGATCCGTCCCCCCGTGGCCTCGAGGAGGCGGCGGAAGTAGCGGGCCTCGAGCGCGCGCGCGGCCTCGTCGCGGACCTGCGCCCACGGCCGGTCGAGGTCGGGCGCCGGCGGGGCCGCGGGGGGGGCCGCCGCGGCGGCCCCCGCGGCCCCGCCCCGGGGCGCGCGGATCTCCTCGGGCAGGTCCTCGAGGCCGACCTCGGGGCCGGTCGTGAGGAGCACCGCCCGCTCGAGCACGTTGATCAGCTCGCGCACGTTGCCGGGCCAGGGATGGCGGACGAGCGCCTCGAGCGCCGCGGGCGCGACGCCCTGCACCGGCCGCCCGAGGCGCCCGCGGAAGTGCTCGACGTAGCTCGCGACGAGGGCGGGGATGTCCTCGGCCCGGGCGCGGAGCGGCGGCACCGTGAGCGTCACGACCGCGAGCCGGAAGAACAGGTCCGAGCGGAAGGTCTCCGCGCGCATGGCGGCCTGGAGGTCGCGGTTCGTGGCGGCCATGAGGCGCACGTCGACCTCGAGCGGCTCCTCGCCCCCCACCGGCACGATCGTGCGCTCCTGCAGGACGCGCAGGAGCTTGACCTGGAGGTGCGGCGGGAGCTCCCCCACCTCGTCGAGGAACAGGGTCCCGCGGTCGGCGAGCTCGAAGTAGCCGCGCCGCGCGCGCACGGCGCCCGTGAACGCGCCGGCGACGTGGCCGAACAGCTCGCTCTCGAGCAGGGACTCCGAGAGCGCCGCGCAGTGGAGCGCGACGAACGGCCCGCGCCGGCGCGCGCTCTCGGCGTGGATCGCGCGGGCCAGGTGCTCCTTGCCCGTGCCCGTCTCGCCGAGGATCAGGAGCGAGGTCTCCGAGTCGACGACGCGCCGGACGACCCGCAGGAAGTCGGTCATCGCGGGCGAGCGCGACGAGAAGTCGTCGAGGGCGCTCCGGCGCTCGACGAGGCGGTGGCGCAGGCGCCTTTGCGCGTCGTCGCGGCGGCGCTCGACGAACGCGCGCAGCGCGTCGCGGAGCCCCTGGTCGCTCACGCCGTGGAACACGACCGCGATCGCGCCCTGCGCGAGCAGGCGCGCCCGCGTCTCCGGGTCCTCGACCTCGACGAACACGACGACCTCGGGGTGGTCCTGCGTCGCCCGGAGGTCCGCGATCGCGGGCGCGCCGCGCGCGCGCAGCGCCCGCTCCTCGACGCACACGAGGTCGGACGGCGTCCGCTCGAGCCACGCGCGCAGGTCCTCGCCCGCCGGCACGCGCGCCACGACGACGCCCCGCTCGTCGAGCGCCTGCTCCACGCGCAGCGCCCGCTGGGCGCGGGCCAGGGCGCACGCGACGCGCAGGATCATGGGACCGCGACCCTCCCCTGGTCGGAATCATACACCCGATCAGACGTCGAGCTCCGATCGGGGTCGGGAGCGGGTCGACGGGCCGCGGCGCGGCCGGAAGTCGCTCCTGCGCCTGCTCGGCCCCGCGCCGCGGGCGCCCCGGCCCGGGTGCCCGGCGTCGAGCGGGCTCCCAGATCGGAATCGCAAGTCCGATCCGGGCGCTCCGTGGCCCGCCCCGGCCCACGGCGCGGCGCGGGGTTGCGTCGGGGTCGTCCGCGGCACGCGGCCTGCGAGGAGGGCTCTTGCGCGACGACGCAGGGAGCGGCGCGCGGTCGACGCGGGGCGGGCATGTGCCCGGTCCGACGACCTCCGAGCACCCTGGATGCGAGCGAACCTCACCATGAGCCACCAGACCCCGAAGGCCTCGACCCAGCCCCAGCCCGCGAAGCCGGCCCAGCCGGCGGCCGGCAAGCCGGCCCAGGCGCCGGCGAAGCCCGCCGCGCCCGCGGGCGGCGCCGGCGGCAAGCCGGCCACCCCGCCGAAGCGGTAGGCCGACCGGGGTCCTCGACCCGCCCTGTGACGCGCCCGCGCCGGCATCCTCCGGCGCGGGCGCGCCTACAATCCCTGCACGAGGGGCCGTGCACGCGCTGTGGTACTTCGCCTACGGCGCGAACATGTCGAGCCGCGTGCTCGCGCGCCGCGGCGTCCGGCCCCTCTCCAGCGAGGCCGGCCGCGCGCTCGGGTATCGCCTCCGGTTCAGCCACCGGGGGCTCCTGCCGATCGAACCGGCGTTCGCGAACCTCGAGCCCGACCCGCGCGGCTCCGTCCACGGCGCCCTCCACGCGCTGACGGCGGCGGACATGGCCCGCCTCGACCGGCTCGAGGGGGCCGAATACGTCCACATCGACCTCGAGGTCGTGGGCGCGCTCACGGGCGCGGTGCGGGCGCGCGCCTACCTCGACCCCGACCCGGTGCGAGGTCCGCCGCCCTCGCGCCGCTACCTCGCCGCGTGCGTCGAGGGGGCGAGGGAGCGCGGCCTCCCCGACGACTACGTGGAGGCGCTCGCCGCGCATCCCGCGCGGTACGTCCCGGTCGTGTCGGACCTCGCCGCCGCGCTCGTCGGCCTGGCCGAGCGCCTCCGCCGCGCTGGACTCCGCCCGGAGCGCGTCCGGATGCTCCGCCGCGGGGTCACGGGGCGACGCGACGCTCCCGACGCGCCCAGGTGAGCGGCCGGGCCGGCCCCTCCCCGCCCACCGCGGCCTCGCCAGGCGCCCGCGCGGACCCCGTCGCCTCCTTCCTCGAGCGCGCCGGCCTCGGGCCCGGCGGCGGCGCTGGCCCGGCGCACGCCCTCGACCCGGCCGCCGTGGCGGTCCTCACCGCGGCGGGGCCAGGCGGCTTCCACGAGCTGCTCCGCGCCCTCATCCGGGGCGCCCGGCGCGAGATCTCGCTCGCGTCGCTCTACCTCGGCACCGGGGCCCACGAGGCCGAGCTCGTGGGCGACCTCCGGGCGGCGCTCGCGCGCAGCCCCGCGCTGCGGGTCCGGCTCGTCCTCGACCACTCGCGCGCCCGCCGCGCGACGGATACGGGGACCTCCGCGTCGCTGCTCGCGCCGCTGCTCGCGGCGCACCCGGCGCGCTTCGAGCTGTATCTCCACCGCATGCCGCAGCTCGCGGGGGCCCTCGCGCGCCTGCCCTCGCCCCTCGACGAGTGCGTCGCGGTGTTCCACCTCAAGGCGCTCGCGTTCGACGACGTGGCGCTCCTGACCGGCGCGAACCTGAGCGAGGAGTACTTCCGCTGCCGCCAGGCGCGCAGCGTCCAGGTCGACGAGCCGCGCCTCGCCGCCCTGCTCCACGCCCTCGTCGAGGTCGCGTCGCGGCACAGCGTGCGCGTCCGGGCGTCGGCGTCGGGCCGGCTCGGAGCGGAGCCGCCGGCCCGCGACCCGCGCGACGTCGCCCGCGCCGCGCGGAGGGTGGTGGCCCGCGGCCCGGCTCGCCCGGGCCCGCTCGACGCGGTGGTCGTGCCCCTCATCCAGCACCCTCGCCTCCGGCTCCAGCAGGAGCGAGACGTGCTCCGCCGCGTCCTCGCCTGGCCCGACGCCGAGCTGGTCGTCGCCACGCCGTACACGAACTTCCCCGCGGACTACGTGGGGGCCCTCGCGGCGCGCCTCCGCGACGGCGGCGGCGCGCGCACCCTCCTCCTCTCGCCCTCCGGCGGGTCGCACAGCTTCACGACCGGCCGCGGGCTCAAGGCGCTGGTCCCCGGCATCTACCTGCGCCGCGAGCACGAGCTCGCGCTGCGGCTGGCCCGGGCGGCCGGCGCCGGCGCGCTCGCGGGCCGGGCGGAGCTCCGGCACTACGACCGGCCCGGCTGGGTGTTTCACGCCAAGGGCGTCTGGCTCCTCACGCAGGAGGTCGCCGCGACCCTGATCGGGAGCTCCAGCTACGGGGAGCGCTCGGTCGCCCGCGACTTCGACCTCGGCCTCCTCCTCGTCACGCGCGACCCCGCGCTGCGCGCCGCGGTCCGGGGCGAGGTCGACGCGCTCCTCTCGCACACGCACCCCCGCCGGGCGCGGGCGCCCGGCGGCGGGCTCGCGGCGAAGCTCCTGGCGCCCCTGGTCCGGCGCTACCTCTGAGCGTGCTCGAAGGCGTCCTCGGCGAAGGCCGCCGCGAAGCCAGCGGCGTCGCCTGCGAGGCGGGACCGGCTCGAGCACGCCTGGAGGGGACGTGCGCTGCGGCCGACGAAGCAGGCGGCGCCGCTGGCGAGCGCGGTCGAGCCGGCGACGGCTTCCAGGGCGCTGCGGGCGGGTCGGCTCCCGAGGCGCCCTGACGGTTCGCTAACCCCAATCGGGCGAGCGGGATTCGAACCCGCGACCTCACGGTCCCAAACCGCGTGCGCTACCACTGCGCCACCGCCCGTCCCGGGCATGCTACCCGCGCGCTGCCACCGCGCAGCCGTGGTCGCCGCCTCGCGCCCTGGACCGTGGTAGGGTCTGCGCCCTGTCGGTCCGCCCGGGGGGGGCGCGCGGGTGCGATGAAGATCCTGGGGATCGGCTGCAGCTCGTTCCACGACCCGTCCGCCGCCCTGCTCGTCGACGGGCAGCTCGTGGCCGCGGCCGAGGAGGAGCGGTTCACGCGCAGCAAGCACGCGTTCGGGCAGAACCCCGTGCACGCGGCGCGCTGGTGCCTGGCCCAGGCCGGCCTGCGCGCCCAGGACGTCGACCTCGTCGCCTACCCGTGGTCGGCCCGGATCCTCAAGGAGAAGCGCTGGGAGTACGCGAAGCGCGCGTTCCCGAAGTCGCCCTCCAAGGCGATCCGCGCGTTCACGAAGCTCGTCGGGCTCCAGCGCAAGCGGGTCGGCGCGCTCCACGCGACGCTCGAGGCGCTCGGGCTCGAGCCGGAGGCGGTGCCGGTCGAGTTCGTCGAGCACCACCTCGCGCACGCGTCGTCGGCCTTCCACCTGTCGGGCTACCCGTCGGCGGCGATCCTCACGGCCGACGGCGAGGGCGAGGTGACCTCGACCCTGTTCGCCGAGGGCGTGGCCGACGGGCGGATCCTCAAGCTGCGCGAGGTGCTCAAGCCCGACTCGCTCGGGCTGTTCTACGCGACGATGACCGAGTACCTCGGCTTCGACGCCATGGACGGCGAGTACAAGGTCATGGGCATGGCGCCCTACGGCGACCCGTCCCGCTACGACCTGTCGCACATGGTCCGGCTCACGGACGACGGCGGGTTCCGCTGCGACGACGAGCGCGTGTGGGTCGCGCGGAGCAAGCGCGCCGCGCCGGGCAAGCACTTCTCGCGCACGACCGTCGCCGAGCTCGGGCCGCCGCGCACGACCGAGGAGGCCGTCGAGCCGTACATCCACATCGCCGCGGCGACCCAGAAGCTGCTCGAGGACCGCGTGCTCGCGCTCGTCGAGCGCAACCTGAAGGTCGCGCTCGAGCGCCACGAGGGGCGGCTGTGCTTCGCGGGCGGCGTCGCCTTGAACGTGCGGCTCAACCGCAAGCTCCTCGAGCACCCGCTCGTGTCGACCCTGTTCGTCCAGCCCGCCTCGAGCGACGCCGGGATCGCGCTCGGCGCGGCGACCTACGCGGCCGTGCAGCGCGGCGAGCGCGTCGCGCCCATGGGCACGGCGGCGCTCGGGCCGTCCTACACGCCGGCGCGCGTGCACGAGGTCCTCGACGGGTTCTCGATCCCCTACGAGGTCGTGCCCGACCCGGCCGACGCCGCGGCCGAGCTGCTCGCCGCGGGCGAGGTCGTGGCGTGGTTCCAGGGCCGCATGGAGTGGGGCCCGCGCGCGCTCGGGCAGCGCTCGATCCTCGGGAACCCGTCCGTCAAGGGCACGGCCGAGGACATCAACCGCCGGATCAAGTACCGCGAGCCGTGGCGCCCGTTCTGCCCCTCGATCCTGGCCGAGGACGCGGCCGACGTCCTCGACACGACGCACGACTCGCCCTACATGACGTTCACGTTCGGCGTCCGCCCCGCGTGGCGCGACCGCGTGCCGGAGATCGTCCACGTCGACGGGTCGGCGCGCCCGCAGGTCGTGACCCCCGAGCGCGCGCCGGCCATGCACCGGCTGCTCACGGCGTTCAAGCGACGCACGGGGCTCCCCTGCGTGATCAACACGTCGCTCAACCGCCGCGGCGAGCCGCTGATCTGCTCGCCCGAGGACGCGCTGTCCATGTTCTTCGCCTCGGGGCTCGAGTACCTCGTGATCGAGGACGCGCTCGTGCGGAAGCGGCCGGCGCGGTGAGCGCGACGGCCGGCGCGCGCGCGCGCGCGCGCCGGGCTATCCTCGCCGGGGTGGAGGGGGCGCGTGGCGGACACCGTCGACCCTGAGGGCGCGGCGGCCGGGGCGTCCCGGGCCGAGGGGCCGCCGGCCGACCCGCCCGCGCGGGGCGACGAGGCCGCCCACGACGCCGGGCACTCCGGCGAGGACGAGGCGCTCGACCCGGACACCGAGGCCGCCGTGGCCGCCGAGGTCCTCGCGGCCCTCGAGGGGGCGGCGGCCCCCGCGCCCGGGGCGGCGGGCCTCGCCGACGACGACGCGGACGCCGCGCTCGAGGGCGAGGACGGCTCGGACGAGACGCGCCTGCTCGAGGCGGCCGACGCCTCGCTCGAGGGCGAGCCCCTCGACGCCGCGCCGACGCGGGCCTCCCCCGCCGCGGGCGCCGAGGACGACACCCGGCGCCTGGCGGAGCGCCGCGCGGCGGAGACGGTCCGCGAGCCGGCCGTGACCGAGCGCGACGAGACGGCGCGCGTGCCGAGCGCCCCGACCGCCCCCGCCGGGCGGGAGGCCGGACAGGAGGGCGAGCCGGAGGAGGCCGCGCGCGCGCCCGCGCCGGGCTCGCCCCCGTCCGGCGCGCCCACGGCCGCGCGCGCCCCCTCCGCCGCGCGCCGGCTCGTCCCGCTCGCGGCCTTCCTCCTCCCCCCGCTCCTCCTGACCCTCGGCTCGGCGACCGTGGGGTTCGGGGCGCTCCGCACCGCCTGGCACGGCCGCGACCACCTCGAACCGAACGACCGCCTCGCCGCGCGGGCCCTGGTCGGCGAGGGCAAGGTCGAGGGGCTGTCCTCGATCGACGGGGACCTCGACTGGTTCGGCGTCGTCGTCCCGGCCGAGCGCTCGCTCGTGCTCGAGGTCACGCCCGAGTCGAGCGGGCCGGGGGGGATCCGTGTGTGCGACCTCACCGGCGCGCGGCTCGCCGACTCGTCGGCGGTCGCCGGGACGCAGCGCGCGGCCGTGGCGGCCCGGCCCGTCGCGCAGGAGCTCGCGTTCTGCGTGTGGGGCGCGCGCCGGCGCTACGCGCTCTCGGTGCGGTTCGTCGACCCGAGCGAGCGGTTCGAGCCGAACGACGGCCCCGAGCAGGCCGCGCTCCTCCCGCTCGGCCGGACGTCGCGGGTCCTCTGCAACGGCGTGGACTGGTTCCGCGCCGACGTGCCCGCCGGCCGCGCCCTGACCGTCCGCCTCGTGGAGGGCGACGAGGGGCTGCGCCTCGCCAGGGGCACGGGCGCCGAGGCGCCCGGCAGGGGCACGGGCGCCGAGGCGCCCGGCCGCGCGCTGGCCTTCCCGGTCGTGGGCGCCGCGCGCCGGGTGTCCCTGCGCGTGGACGGCCGCGGCCTCTACTCGCTCGACCTCGCGCTCGGCGACGCCGACCCGGCGGCGCCGCCGGGGCCGCGCACCCTCCCGATCATGCGCGGCGCGCAGCCGACCGGGCGCAGGCGCGCCGACGCGCAGCCGATCGCGCCCGGGCGTTACCCCGACCTCCGCTGCGATGACGAGGCGTGGTTCCTGCTCGAGGTTCCGCCGGACGGCCTCGCGCGCGCGGCGATCACGTTCGACCCGGGCCACGCCGACCTCGAGCTCGAGCTCCTGTCCGAGGACGGGTCGCGCCTCGACGTGTCGAACGGGAGCGGCGCGGTCGAGGCCGTCCACGCGCTGCAGGAGCGCGGCGGGGCCGTCCTCGTGCACGTCTACGGCGGCACGGCCCCGTTCGGGCTCGTCGTGTCGAGCGCCGGGCGGCGGGAGCTCCCGGCCTGGGCCGGCGCGCTCGGGCCGGGGCGCTTCGAGGACGTCGCGGCCTCGGGCGACGACCTGTGGCGCGTCCGCCTGGCCGCGGGCGAGCGGCTCCGAGCCCGCCTGGGCGCCGACCGGGGCCCGCGGGACGGGCGGAGCCACCGCCTCGAGCTGTTCGACGCCGACCTCCAGCGGATCGCGGGCGGCGCCTGGAACGTCGAGCTCGACCACGTGGCGCCCGGCGCGCGCGACGTGTACCTGCGCGCCCTCTCCTCCACCCCGACGTACGACCTCGACGTCACGGTCGAGCCCTACGACCCCGCCGCGGGCGAGGGCGATCCGTCGACGCCACCCGGGCCGGCGCCGCGGCTCCGCGCGGGGACGCAGGTCCTGAGGGTCGGGCCGGGGGAGCTGCGCCGCAGGATCGACCTGCGCGCGGGCCAGGAGGTCGCGGTCACGCTCTCGTTCCGCAACGCCGACGGGGACGTCGACGCGTGGCTCCTCGACGCGGCCGAGGGCGAGCTGGCCGCCTCCACGGGGACGAGCGACCGCGAGCAGCTCCGCCACCGGGCGCAGGCCGACGGGCCGGTGTTCCTGCGCTTGTCGACGGGCGGCTCGCAGCAGCGCGTCCGGATCGAGCTCGCGCTCTCGGGCGGGAGCGAGGTCCTCGCGCCCGGCCGTCACGAGGGCCTCGAGTGCGCGGGCACGCGCGACGTCGAGGTCGCCGTGCCCGCCGGGCGGCGCGTCGTCGCCGAGATCGCCTTCGACGCGGCCGCCTGCGACCTCGACCTCGAGCTGCGCGACGCCGCCGGGCGGGTCGTCGCCGCCTCGGAGGGGACCGGCGCGACCGAGCGGGTCGCCTGGCTCGCCCCCACCGAGCAGACCGTGCGCCTGCGCGTCCACAACGGGACCGGCACGTTCACGCTCGACCTGCGGCTCGAGGACCCGTAGGGCGTCCGGGGCGCCAGGGCGCGCCCCCGCCGGTCCGGCCGACCGCCGGCCGACCGCCGGCCGCGCGAGGCAGGGCCGGGCGCTCCGCCGCGCCGCCGTCGCCGCGCGCGTCATGGGCCGCAGCCCACGCTCCCTCGAAGCCTGCTCGGGTCGCTCCCGCCTCGCGCGCGACGACGCCCGCTGCGCGGAGGGCCTAGGTCCGGCGCCAGTCCGGGTCGACGAGCTCGATGCTCATGGGCCCCGGCTCGTGGGCGGGGTCGCAGCGGTAGCGCGCGAGGTCCGTGACGCCCTCGAGCTCGCGCAGGACGTCCTCGTCGAGCCAGGCGCGGAAGCTGGCCTGGCGCGGGTCCCGCGCCAGGAGCGCCACCGTCGCGTCGGCGAGGATCTCGGGGGTGCGCCAGGCCGAGTCGTCGCCCATGCCCAGGTTCACGGTCGCCGCCGTCTTGACCGCGGCCACGGGCCAGAGCGCCTGCGCGCAGACGGCCTCCTCCTCGCCGTCGACCGCCTGCGCGAGCACGGTCATGCCGATCTTCGAGACGAGGTAGGGGGCCTTGCCGACCGCGGCCTTCGCGTTGATCGGCGGCGACATCATGAGGACGTGCCCGCCGCGCACGCGGAGGTGGGGGAGCGCCGCGCGCGTCGCGAGGAAGGCGGCGCGGACGTTCACGCCGAACACGAGGTCGAACTTCTTGACCGGCCAGGCGCCGAGGTCGCCCCAGAAGATCGCCCCCGCGTTGTTCACGAGCGCGTCGAGCCGCCCGAACCGGGCGACCGTCTGCGCGACCATGGCCTCGACCTGGTCCTCGAACCGGACGTCGGTCTGGATCGCGAGCGCGCCGCGCCCGAGCGCCTCGACCTGCGCCACGACCTCCCCGAGCGTGCCGGGGAGCCGCGCGTCCGGCTCGACCGTCTTGGCCGCCACGGCCACGTGCGCCCCCTCGCGGGCGCAGGCCAGCGCGCAGGCGGCGCCGACCCCGCGGCTGCCGCCCGTGATGAGCACGACCTTGTCCTCCAGCCGCATGCAGGCCTCCCCGCGCGGAGCCCGCGCGCGCGCCGTGATAGCACGGCCGCCCCGCCCGCATGAGCGGGCCCGGGCCGCGGGCTACAATCCGCGCCGCGAGGTTCCCCATGCCCGTGGTGACGAAGTATCGGGTCGTGCTCTACGGCGCGTCGGTCGACCGCCCCGACCTCAAGGCCAAGGTCGAGCTGTACTCGGGGTCCGACCCGCAGACCGCCGTCTCGGTGGGCAAGCTCAAGTTCCTGCACGGGCCGAACCCGCTGCCCGTCGACCTGCAGGACAAGGGCTCGATCGTCATGCACCTGCCGGCCGAGAACCTCGGGGCCGTGCTCGAGCTCCTGCGCAACGAGACCCCGATCTACTTCAGCTTCCACGAGGGGCGCGGCGTGCTCGGGACCGGCGTCGAGCCGGTCGGCGTGCGCGACGAGTCCGCCGCGGCCCGCGTCCACGTCGTCGCCTGGGACGCCCCGCCGCCGGCGCCCGCCGCGGCGCCCGCGCCGACGCTCGCCGCGGCGCCCGCGCCG